>JAHFAF010000519.1 GCA_023250715.1 Pseudobdellovibrionaceae bacterium
AAGGTCCGGGATCTGCGTAGTGGATTACGCGGTTTCGCAATAAAACCACTGAAAATTATTGCGACTGGTCATTTGTTTAGGCCTGCGGTATTGAGCACTTAGACTTTGTTAGGAATCGGTTAGGGCCTGGCCCTTCGCTTGCTTAACTTATGGGGGTCATTGAGGAATTTTATGCGTGATCCCATTGCTGTTCCAATCCGGCTGGTCTTGAGGCAGGACAGATCTTTGCCTCATTTTCAGCGTAAGCTCTACCACTTCTTGATGGGCGCAGTTTGCTTTTGCCTATACGCCTTTGTGCTCGATAGGACCCAAGCGCTCTGGGTGCTTGCCATCTTGGGTGGTGGGTTTGTGGCGTTGGATCTCCTGCGATTGGGATCTCCTGCGATGAATGCACTTACGTTGCGTTTTTTCGGCCGCATCATGCGCCGCGAGGAATTGAGAAGCGTTACGGGAAACTCGTTCTATATTTTTGGAATGATGGTGCTCGTTCTTTTCTTCCCGCGCCCCATCGTTCTCCTGAGTATCGCGTTTCTCGCGGCTGGTGATCCCGTGGCTGCCGTGGTGGGAACTCTTTACGGAAAACACAAGCTCGTCGGCAAGAAAAGCTTGGAAGGGGCCCTTGCGAATTTCATGGTCTCTTGGCTCGCCGTCTATTTCATTTCAGTCTTCCTTCTCGACGTTCCCGTGGATCATTTGATTGCGCTTTCCTGGGTCGGCGCCCTTTGCAGTGTCGCAGCCGAGCTTCTCCCCCTGCCCATCGATGACAATTTCACCATCCCCGTCTTCTCCGCCTGCTTCCTCTCCCTCGCCAACTCCGTCCTTCACCTGTTCTGAAAAAGGTGTGTGGATACTTTTTAATCCCAAAGGGTGTGGCTTTACTTTTCTGCCCTTTTTCCTTTAGTCGCCAAACAGGAACGGCCCCCATGGCCCCCACACTTTTTCGACCAATAAGTTCACGTCACTGTCGGTGATGACGAATCGGCAAAAGTCTTTAGAGGGTATCTCGCCATAACGGTCGCGAGCCGCATTGGGACAGCCATAGATTCGGGACTCTATCAGGTAACCTGGGCCTTTTATTTCATCGGAGGGCATGAAAAAGCGAGGATCGACTTCGATGAGCACTTCCGAGTCCGGAAGTACTTGATAGGTTCGCACTTCATTATCGCCGTCGATATCCAATGTCCAGCTAGTCCCCATCGAATCTATGCGAAGAGAATATTCGGCCCGGCCTCTAGAGTTCGTCGCGAATCGCGGTGTCTTGATGGTTAATAGCTTGTATTTAGGGACGAGCTTTAATGCCGGTTGGAGATTTTCCGACAAAAGTTGGCCTGGAGCTCTTTCAAGGAAGCACTCTCCTCGGTCTACTCGATTGCATCCGGTCCACGAGACATCGTAGTATCGAGGAGAAACTAGGGGCAGAATGGAAATTCGGTTAAGGTCTCGTCGATAGGAGAGCACTTGAGAATTCGCACCCATTTGGTTTTCCTGACCAGCAAATTTAATCAGCAAGTTTTCAGGCGTGACAGCGCCGCTCACCGTAAGAGTTAACACTCCCTCCTGTTCTGGAAACCTGAGCTCGTCTTGGCACTCGTACCTTGCCGTGAGCGCTCCGGTTACTCCTGAAGACTCCACCACCTTTACGGTGATGGAGCCTTCCTGGGAGCGGTCCGCGTGGAAAATGAAATTCTTTCCATAGAGAATGCCTTGGGTAATCACTGAGCCTCCTGAATTCAGGACGGCGTATTGTCTTTGCGAGCTGCCATTCTGCGGGGCGACCTCAACTTTCACCCGTACCTGATCCAGGGCCGAGATGTATTCACTCGCCACGATGGAGCAGCTTCCGGAGGATTCTTCCATGGTGTCGGCGCCACTCGCTTCCTCTCCGTAGAGAGGGGCACCCGTAATCAACGTAATAATTGTGAACACACTAAGTATCAGTAGATTGTTTTTCATAAATCCCATTTCAATCAGAATTGTTCGTTGTTCCCGTTCTCTGCAGCCTCGTCGTTGCTGATGCATAAGATGCCGGTACGTCTTCCCTGCGAGTCTGTTTCTGTCAGAGCGGGATCCAAATAAGGAAAAATACATACGTTCGCCATTCCGCCTCGGGCCCAGCTGCAGCTTCCTTCATACCTAAAGACAATATTTCCGTCGGAGCGCTCCTCGACTTTGGAATAGTAGGGTTTGCATTCTTGGTAGCTCACATTGGTTTGTGGCTGCATATCCTTATCCAGTTCAGAAAAATAATACCTGGGATCGTCCGATGGTTTGGTTGCCGCCCCAGCGATCCGTCGATCCACGACTCTTAGTAAAACCGAGAATGAATTTAGGACAGTCGTCCCTCGGGTAGCACTTTCTAGCCAAACTTTTTCGAAACTGATCGAAATTGTCCCATTGATGCCATTGTTTGAAGTAAGAATGTCCGTTAAGGCATCATTCGGCTGTCGTGGACGGTATGCCGAAACAATGAATCCTTCGTAAGCCACGGCGCTGCCGCCATACGTATTAATTGCGAAGGGATGGTTAAAAAACCAGTTTGCCGCCGCCACGCCCAGCTGTTGATTTAAAGTATTGTCGGAGGGGGTAAGAGGAGCGAGGGTAAAATTTCGCGAAATAAGTTCCGCAGCGGAAAAATGATGCGTCTTAGTATCGCTCCTTCCATAAACAATAGGACACTTTGGGTATGAGGGTAGTGGCGCTGTCTGTGTAGCAGAGGTCCCGTCGTCGACAGTGTCGGTCCCGTCCGAGGGATCCGTATTCATGTCCTCTTCG
>JAHFAF010000520.1 GCA_023250715.1 Pseudobdellovibrionaceae bacterium
TTAGCCCGTCGAGATTCAGCGCACGGTTTCCACTGGCGTCTGCGCGATCGGCTGTTGCGAGAAAAGTTTTGAAAAGCTCTGGATTCACATGGGCTTCATCGATAAAGAGAACTTTCACTGGATTGGGATCGAGAATTAGGCGATCCGCCGCCGCTTGCAGCGTCATGAGCAAATGGGCCTCGGGTGTGAGCCAATAGCCGTACTGGCCTCTTGCTTCATTGAAGGTCTTTTCGAGGTCGCTGACCTTTACTGTTTCCATTCGGGCGCTTTTGAGAGCGCCAGGCAAAGCCTGGGCGAGGGTGGTTTTCCCAGTGCCTTTGTCTCCCATGAAAGTGAAAATGAGACCCGGTACATCATGCTGACTCGAATAGTGCATCCAGGTCGTGATCTCATTCTCGAGAGATTTGAGAATTTCGTCTCTGTCGACGAAGACCTGGCCGTGCTCAGCCCCTGCATTGAGATCAGAGGTGGCAGAGAGTGAAAGCTGTAGGCGTTCGGCGTTATCGATCACCTCTGCGGGAAAACGAGGAGGTCTTCTGTCTCCGGATAGTTTTCGGTAGAGGCCCGCGACATCATTTACCGCAGTAGCTTGACTCAAGTCCGGTTGTCTTGCTTCTAAAATCGATCCCAAGCGCAGAAGAAATTGATCGAGATCCGACAGTACTTTACCAGTATCCTCTTTCATGCGGTCCACTAGCTGGCGGAGTTGGTCTGGCGTGGGCTGGGTTCCGTGAAAATAATGGGGAAGGAGTTGGCCGATGAGCTCTAGCTTGAAGTCTTCGCTGAAGGAATCGTCAATGGAAAGGGTTCGCGTTTCTACCGGTTTTTTGGGAGCGGACTTCAAATGTTCTTGAAACCCCGTTAGAAATTCCTTGCGACCGAGAAGAACGAGATGCGTATTGAAACCGTTGATAGTGGCGGTTGTTTCTACCAAGGACTGCATGAGATTGAGGAGATTCCCGTCGTCCCCTTGCCTTCGGCCTAGAACCCGAACGTCGAGAATGAGAAAGTGGTGCCGTGCCCGCCCCTGGGTGACCTGCTGGCGGGCGGAGATTTCGGCCGATAAAAGCTGGGAGAATTCCTCGTGGGCGAACCAGGGGCTCGAGATTTTTATGTAGGTGACCCCGGGCGGAGGGCTGGAAAGGTTTACCTGCTTACCCAAAATTTCAGCCACTTGAAGAGTCGCCTCCTGACTGAGCTCGGGCTGTTGGTCCACGGTGAGGGCGGGCATGGTGATGGCAAGAAGCCGAGTCCTCCCCGGGGCTTGAATCGGGATGAGCGATTCCATGCTGTTTACAATCCAAGGGGTCAGGGAGTTCTCCAGATCCATGCTTTTCGGGTACCGCGCTTTTTGTTTCAGGTAGGAAAGGATGTCGTCCGGGCCGCTGGCCCAGACCATTCTATCGGCGGATTTTCTGCCGGTGGGCGAATCCTCTTGCCGTTCATTTGGGGAATAGGAAGAAAGCAATCCGAGCGGAATAGTTTGTGAACCGCCGCTGGGCTCGCGGTATTCCACTGTCAGGGTATCGGTTCTTTCGCTCAGTTTGAAAGTCGCCTGATTGTTCAGCGGCTCACCAGCCTTGATTCTCCAGGGCAGGATGACGGGAGCCAGACCGGAACTTGGGCGCATCTCTTCCGCTTGTATGACGAAAAAGGCAGCTCGACCAGAGCGATCGTCGTAGGCCGCGAATCGAAATGTTTCTAAATTTCCTAGGCCTGTTTTCCAAATCGCGATTTGGTTCGTGTAGTGATCTTCGCCTGCGTAGCGAAGCTTAGGATTCACGGTACGGACGTTAATTGTTCCCACCTCCCAATCTCTTCCGCTTTTCTTTGCGATCGGTTGGACCATGAATAGACCCTTGCCGCCGGCAGCGGGAAGGAAATCCATATCGTTGAATGCCCACACGAGAAAATGTTCCCCGGCGCTCGTGGCATAGCGGGCGACGGTCACGTGAGGTAGGGGCACTCCTCGCTTGGCTCCGGACAACAGAAAAAGGGGATCCCCTGAAACCTTGTCGGCGGAATCACCGATGAGGAATTGAGAGCCGTCATGAATAGGCCCATTTGCCAGAACGGGCTTTCCCTTCTTGTCGATTAGCCAAAGATTACTGAGGGTGAGGGTTTCCGAGCCGAAATCCACAACGAGTTGCTGGCCCTCAATGCGCACCTTCCCACGCTGGAAATCCAGTGTGATTTCATCTGCTTGAGCTGCAAAGCTCAAAAGCAAAATTAGCATAAGGGGGCATAGCCGGCCCAACATCCAGTCCCTTTCCGCCCCCCGGAACACCGTGAATTTATAGGAATCGTTACCTGTTCCGAAATGTTTACCACACCGAGTAATTAGATCAAGAAGCTAGCTTTACTTTTGACCGATGGCGAGCGGTGGACGGGCTTGACCGACGAAGCCTACGAGCACGAATAGGGTGACTAAGTAGGGAAGGGCTTGGAGAGCCTGAACAGGTACTGTGTGCCCCGCCCATTCGGCACTTTGAAGCTGAATTTGAGCAGCATCGGTAAAGCCGAAAAAAAGGCAGGCAAAAAGTGTTGGCAAAGGCCGCCATTTTCCAAAGATAAGTGCGGTCAGTGCGATATACCCGCGCCCTGCCGTCATGTCGCGGGTAAATTGGCTCGCATGGGTAATAGAAAGATAAGTGCCTCCCAGGCTCGCGATTGCTCCTCCCAAAAGCAAAGCTAACCACCGCACACGCTGGTAACGTACTCCTGATGTTTGGAGTGCTTCCGGTCCGTCTCCCGCGGCTAGAACCCTGA
>JAHFAF010000177.1 GCA_023250715.1 Pseudobdellovibrionaceae bacterium
GTCGGGTGCTGCTGGGCTAGCTGCGGGTTTAAGCGCTGTAAATCCGCCCGGCAAGCTTGAAAGCCCGACTTTAACGTCTGCAGCTTTTGCCGAATTTGATCGATTTTTGCCTGATCGATTGCGCCTCGGCTGCTCGCACTGAGTTGGTCGCTTTCCAGGAAATTCAGAAACTGAGAGTCGAACGATTCGAGCTCGATGTCGTTTCCGTTGGAAGCTACTGGTGTTACTTCGTTGGTTTTCCCACAGGCAGTGGTAAGGATCAGGGCCATGATGGGCGCTATCCAGGTGTAAGTTCGTTGTTGTCGCACAGGACCCCCTTTTCCATCATTTTCCGCCGATTGAGGGGGGGATCCCAGTGATGAAAGTGTCGCGAATCCTAGCCTAACGGCACTTTGCGACCTTCATTCGGTAGTGCAGACCGCCCTTCATGGTGCCGTCTGCGGAATCCAACATGAAGACCGCTTGCTCTTTTTCTTTGTTTGTATCGACCGTGATGAAGGCGCGAAGCTTTAACTTAGGATCTTCTCCGTTGCAGCCAATTGATTTTGCCGCGTGCTCGGGTGGGAGCCGATCCTCTGCATCGAAATCGCCTTTTTTTTCATTATTGAAATGCTTTTGAAATTTGGGTGATCGGTGCGGACCTAAGTCGTACTCCACATCGAGAAGAGCCTTTGCTCGCTTGGGAAGAACGGTGTAGCCGCGATAATCCAGCTTGAAAACGCCAAGGCCCATCCCCTTTGGAATATCGATCGGAATTTCAATATTGCAAACAATCCGGGCAGTTTCCTTTCCGGTGGAGCCGCCTACTTCCGCTTTGAACTTACTGAAAAGGACACTAATTGTTTGCCCATCTTCGGTCATGACGACATCGGTGGATTCCTTGGGACATCCTTCTCCGGTGAACCGTACATCCTTTAGCGGGCGGCCTTCCGAGGTTACGGTGAATATTACGGCTAATGCGACGGCAATAATCTTCATGAAGGAATCGTTACAGTATTTTGATACTACGAGTCAACGTTGACTGATTGGTAAAGGATTCACTTCAAATCCGACTTTGAGCTATCGACCGAACAAAAGTATGATGAGTGCCTATGAAAAACCTGCTCTGCTCCTTGGTACTGGCGCTAACGCTATTGAGTTGTGGTGGCAGTGACGTGGCCACTACCACCGCGACGGCAAGCTTTCACGTAGGAGGGACGGGTGGCTCCCGCCTTCCCATGAAAAGAAAATCTGGCTCCCGGCTTAGTGCCGGCGATATTTATTTGGTTAGTCCCAACAAGGCTAAGATCACGTTCACGTCGATTGTGTATCGAGATGCAAGTGGCACGACAATCCTAACTTCGGAACTTACGGATTGTGTTGTTACCTATGATCGATCGAAGGCCTCGGGTGCTGCACTTCTCGATTGTCCCTTCACGGCTCCTCAGGGGGTCGAAATTGCTCAGGTCGCGGTCTATTTTGATAAGACGCTGCAATTTCTGATCGATG
This sequence comes from Pseudobdellovibrionaceae bacterium, assembly GCA_023250715.1. Classification (GTDB taxonomy): domain Bacteria; phylum Bdellovibrionota; class FAC87; order UBA2466; family UBA2466; genus JAHFAF01. The sequence continues at coordinate 1,489 of JAHFAF010000177.1, forward strand.
ATGGCACTACCGGAATTTATTCTACTACTTCGGGGTTTACGACCACAGATCCGGGCGAGCCCGAATACTTCACTTATACTATTACGATTGGGAGTGGCACTTCGCGCTCCACTCCAGTTATTTTCCCTACGCCGATTACGATTGCGGCGGGCGAGACACCTACGCTCTATATTACGACCGATATGATCCACACGATGGGTCTGAGTGTTGACGCTGGCGGGACAACTCTTTCTATAGAGGACAATACCGATCCCGTGGCCCTTTTCGGTGGGCTCAATCTCGGGACTTCCCAGATATACACGACTGCCACTACGATTGATTCCGTGAAGACATCTGGAGTTTATCAGCTTCGTCTCTTCACCGACTCTTCGAATAATCCTCTTTATATTTTCGGGAGCTCTTTTTGTGGATCGGACGATGGACCCAAGGGCGCTTGGGCCTCCCCTCCAATTGGAGCAAAAATCGGCGGTTGGCTTGGCAAGGCGTCGAGCACGCTTGCTTGGGCTCTTCCCACAAGTACCGACTACACCACTTACAACGCATATTTCACGATGGCCGAGGCCACCAACATCGGCGACGGCACTACATTGAATTGCAAGGCTGCCACTTCACCACCCGCACCTACGGATGGAAAAACCTATGCTTCGGGTGCACCTACCATGGACAGCCCAACCGCATATTCACTCACTTTGAGAGCCAAATAAATTTCAGGGATTAATCACCGCACACTGAAAAAAATAATCTGGCCCATTCATCGTAAGTAGGGTGTTCGGCGTAACGTCCTGCAACCCCGTCGCAATTCCATCGACAACCATAGACATGCGGTGCGTGGAATAGAACACGTCCCCGGAGTCGTACCTTGCGATAATCTTATGGCCTCGATAGGAAAAGACCACATCCTCGACGACTTGCTCCCCGTGCCCCAACGTTAGCGGAACTTCCACCTGATTTCGATTTGTCGGGTCCGCAATCAAACACTTTACGTTGAACGTCTTGCTATTTGCCCCCCGATACGCAGTCGTTTTCTGAGCTTTTGATTGTTCTTGATTTAACACCTGCGCAGGAGGTTCTGCACAAGCGAGAATCAGGCAGGCAAGTGTCGGGTAAACGAGTTGCTTAATCATAGATGTCCCCCTAATCCTATCTTATGTCCGGGCCACCCCCTTTTTAAGTGAGATGTTTGTCGCGATCTCCGTCCCTCAAGCCCATGAACCCTTTCCCACTTCGGCTTTCGCTATTCCAATATGGTGGCAAAGTTTCTAAAGCACCCAAAAGGGGCTCGCACTTCAATGAGTGGGCCCTTCATCTTTTTCGATATTGCCCTTCTCGAGCTCTTCTTTCAGTCGCTGACAATAGGGACAATCATCATAGAGCCCATCCTCCATGGGCGAATCCTCGCCGAAGGGAACGATAATTTCGAACATCTCTTGCGCTTGATTTAGATTTTTCATGTGGCTGATCTAAAGGACTATCGATGTGGAATTCAATTTTGTTCGGGGTGCATCGGCCTTACTTACCAACTCAACTAGACTCCTAACCCCGTCATTGGTCGCGCTACCAAATTTCCTTCGAAAAACCCTGCCTAGCCAACCCCATTTGGCCTAAAGCGTTGACAACTTCTTGTAATCCAAAGTACTTTTCCTCGTTCTAACCAACACCTTCAGGGGCGGTAGTTAAGTTGGTTATAACGCCTGCCTGTCACGCAGGAGGCCGCGGGTTCGAGTCCCGTCCGCCCCGCCATCACTTTCCAATTTTTCAATAAGTTACAAAGAAAAACCACGTCCGATTCGGACGGGGTGGACGATAGTTCTTCCCAAGATCGACCGATAAGAGAGGGATGGGCTATTTCGTCAAAAAACTCCCCCATAAGAAATCTGCGCCTCACTGGAAAGTGCAGTTTGTCTCCTACAAGAATGAGGACATTAAGGATTCAACCGCCTCAAAACCTAAGCTCGAGTGGGACGTAAAAAAACCTCGCTGGTACGCTCTAGGATTTCATCCTCACATGACATTGGAAGAAGCGCGAGCTCGCGCCAAGCAACTCAATGCACAGCTCCATATCAAGAACCAAGAAAAAAGAGTCCGGATCATTGCCAAAGAACAAGACAAAACGCGGCGACGGTATGATGCCGTACTCCCGCAGGAATTCGTCGCTGAATTTGAAGACCGCTTCATTAGGAAGAGAGACAGCCAAACCGAACAGAAGCTAAGAAAAAGCACTCGAGCGTACATCACTTGGCGTGCGGCCCAGAGATTGATCATCGCAATCAGCGTTGAGCCTTCGGAATGGTTTTACCACACGCATAGAATCTACGATTATTTCTTCAATCAAAAAATGAGCCTTCGCTATCTTCAAGGAGTTTTGCGAATGGCAAACCTTTGGGGATTTTTCATTTCAAGAAAACTGGGCCACCCGTTTCTCCCCGTCTCCTCTCCAAGAGGTTATGAAAGACAGAGACTAATTGATGCGAATCTCGAGAAAACCAATACGGCGAGGCCCTCGAAACCAATCAGCCCGATGGAACTCACGAATGTAGATGGAAAACTGAACCAAAAAAACGCCAACTGGCTATTTCTCTCCATTTGGTTCGGCCTTCGGCCGAAAGAAATCGATTCCCTGCAGGATAAAGCTACTTGGAACCTTCAACTTCTGCATGGTGAGAGAAAGGTCCTTTGGGTCTTTCAAACCAAAGTCGTCTCCCTTCCTCATGAAGAGCGGTGGAAACCTATTCCCATTCTTTTTGAGGAGCAGCAGATTGCATTGCGGATCATTGAGTCCGGACACTTCCAGCGACCGCTCGGTAAGACTCTACGGAAACATTTCGGCGTTGGAGTAACCACCTATGCTGGCCGCAAAGGCTTTACGGATTTAATGCTTTCAAAAGGACAGTCGCTGGAAAACATCAGCGTCTGGATGGGGCACTCGACGCTTCAGCGAACCTGGCGGAACTACAAGAACAAACAGCGTTTTCATTTGGAGGGATATTGAGAAAATCCTCCAAAAGATTTCCCATTCTTCTTTGGGTCTTACTTGGTCTATTCGTTTGCCGTGTCTTTGGCCAAATCGTGGTGGCGATTTCGGGCGGAGTTTGGTTTCTGCCTCCCATGGAACAGTGGTACTCGGGCCTTATCTCCTACCCGTGGCTGCTCGCGAGCCAGTTCTTAATCATCGCTCTCCTGTCAAAAATCTGCGTCGACGTAACACGAAACACTAGCTGGTTCTCCGCGCCGAGACTTCGTCTCGGAATATGCCTTTTGTATTTCGGGATTCCGTATCTACTTGTCATGCTCATTCGTTACGCGATTCGAATGTCCATTTACCCACACGAGAGGTGGACGGGTGGTTCGATTCCCATTTTTTTTCACTGGGTGCTTGCCTTGTTTGTTTTAACACTGGCTGCTTACAATTTTCGCAACAGTTTTGGATCCGAAAACAAAGTTACGAGGGTCTCTCGCTTAAAGCATGGAAGCGCAATTTTTTGCATCTCGTTGGGAATACTGCTTTGGGCGACCTTTCAATTGGGACCCTGGGTTCTGGGAAAGAAATTAAACGCTCGAGCGTCAGAGTACGCAGTCAGAATTGATCGGCGAGTGTCATTTTCGGCCAGAGACGGCATTGAACTAGCATCGGATGTCTTTCATCCCCAGGGTCTTGATAAAACTCCGACCATTCTAGTTCGCATTCCTTTTTCAAAAACGCTAACCAACTCGCTTTTTGCAAATATCATTGGTCGCTTTTGGGCTGAGCGCGGCTACACGGTTGTGATTCAGGGAACCCGTGGTCGATATGAGTCAGGCGGCAAGTATGAACCACTCTTTCACGAGAGAGAAGACGGCCTCGAAACCCTACGATGGCTAGCGAAGCAGAAGTGGTACAACGGCAAGATCGGTATGTGGGGAGGCTCCTACTTCGGGTTCACTCAATGGTCTATCGCCGACCAAATCGATCCGGGGCCGGCAGGACTCATGATTCAAATCGCTAGCTCTCGCTTCTACGACATGTTCTATCCGGGGGGGGCGTTCTCGTTGGAAAGCGCATTGAATTGGGCGGCGGGAAGCTACGGGGAGAAAGATGTGTCGGTACAATCTGAGAGCCTTCGGAGAGGTTACCAGGCGTTTCCGTTGATCGAAGCGGACGATCGATCGGCTCAAGACATTCCTTTCTTCAATGACTGGGTCAGCCACCCGGTAAGGGACGAGTATTGGAAGAAAATTGATGGTGAAAGCAGAGTTGGCACGCTCAAGTCGCCGGTTTTCCTAATGGCCGGTTGGTTCGATCCCTTTCTTCAAGCGCAGCTGAACGATTTCATCGAAATAAAGACTAGGACCTCCGGTGAGATCGCCAACGCCACACGATTGGTCGTCGGTCCGTGGGGACACGCAAGAACCATTCACTTCCCGAACGGGGTAACTCCGAGAAATTATCGCTTAGAGAGCCTTGTCTACAGCGTGCCCTGGTTTGATCTTCTATTTCGTAGTGACGCCGCGGAGAAGGACGCACTTCCTCCGGTACAACTTTACATAATGGGTGAAAATATTTGGCGCAACGAAACCGAATGGCCGTTAAAAAGAACAGAATATCGCCCTTACTTTTTACATGAAAGCCAAAGCCTGGATCTCAAGGCTCCTTCGAAGGAAGAATCCTTTGATTCATTCACTTACGACCCACTCAATCCCGTACCCTCGCTTGGTGGTGCGGTGATTGGTCCAAACGCGGGCGTACACTTGCAGAACAGTATCGAATCCCGAAGTGACTTACGCCTTTACTCCACTTCTCCCCTCGAAAACGACACCGAGGTTACCGGCCCAGTTCGCGCGATTCTTTACGTTGAGAGCTCCGCCCGGTGCACTGACTTCACCGCGAAGCTCGTAGACGTTTTTCCGGATGGCAGCGCTTACAATATTTCAGAGGGTATCAGTCGATTGAGCGATCTTCGAGCAGGGACCAACAAGATCGCAATAGACCTTTGGCCTACCGCCATTGTCTTTCTTCGTGGGCATCGAATTCGCTTAGAGATATCTAGCAGTAATTTTCCGCGGTTTGATCGGAACCCAAATACCTGCGCGCCGATTGCCACAGCTACCCAGACCGCAAAGGCAACGCAGCGCATTCATCACCGTTCAACAGCTGCGTCGCACGTCATCCTTCCTGTCATTCCGCGAAGGATTCCAGTAAGATAAATGTCTTCGAATGACAGAACCTGATGTCACATTAACCGATTACCTCCTGACCCTCGAGTGCGGGATCTTTGCATACCAGCTCTGGAAAATCAGAGCTTCGTCGCTTAGAAATTTTTGTTCCCTCTTTTTTCTCGCATTGGCGTTCACCTCGTTTGTCGGTGGAACGGTTCATGGTTTTTTTCTCGATGAATCCACGTTGGCTTCCCAGATCCTTTGGAGACTGACCCTTGTGGGAATGGGAGTGGTGTCTTTTTTCTCTCTTCTTATTGGTGCCCATCTTACGGGCGCATTGAGTTCGCAAAGAATAGTGGCCGTTGGAGGCATGGTTGGGCTCATCTTATACTCGATCTATGTCGTGGGATGGAATCAGGCGTTTTATGTCGCCATTCTCGCCTATCTTCCCTCGATCCTTTTCCTGTTGGTGGCCTTCTTTCTAAAAGGGTCGACAAAGGGGGTCTTGGCCCTCTCTATAGTCCTTGCCGCATCTGCGATTCAATATTTTCAAATTGCGCTGCACCCGACGTATTTTAATCACAACGCCCTCTACCACTTGCTACAAGCGATCGCCCTTGCCATTTTGTTTGTAGCGTTTCGCGATTTGGTAGTTCAAGGCTCAAGGAGCTCAATATGACAGCAAGATGGTTCGCCGTTTCGACACTTAGCTTAGGTTTATTCGTGGGGTGTTCCCATTCCCCGAAGACTCAGACAACAAGCTTGAATGACATTCATTCACAACTGAATGAAACCGAAGTGCTCGCAGTCAAGAGCCCAACTTCAGTCACGGAATTGCAAGAAATTGTCAGAGCGGCGAAAGCTTCCGGTCAGGCTATCAGCATCAGCGGAGCAAAACATGCGATGGGCGGCCAACAGTTCGGGAAGGATACTGTTCACATCAGCATGGCTGCATTCAATCGCATCCTGGCTCTTGATGTCTCAAAAGGAATTATCGAGTTGGAATCAGGTGTTCAGTGGCCCGAACTGATCCAATACCTCTGGGAAAATCAAAAAACTTCTAAGTCGCCCTGGGGAATCATCCAGAAGCAAACGGGAGCCGACAGACTGACCATCGGTGGGGCGATCTCTGCAAATATTCATGGCAGAGGACTCAAGATGAAGCCCTTCGTCTCGGATGTGGATTCCTTCCAATTGATCGATCCCAACGGAGATCTCAAAACCTGTAGCCGAACTGAGAATAAGGAGCTGTTCAGCCTTGTGGCTGGCGGGTATGGACTCTTTGGAATCATTACCTCCGCTAAGATCCGCCTCTCTCCTCGCGTCAAGATAAAGCGAGTAGTAAAACTCACCACGATCGATGAAATTCCCAAGTTGTTTAAGCAGAAGATCAAAGAGGGATATCTCTACGGAGACTTTCAATACTCTACGGATGAAAAGTCTGATGGATATCTGAAGAAGGGGATTTTTCCGACGTATATTCCAGTTTCCCCAACGACTCCAATCCCTAGTGGTCAAAAGGAAATCTCAGAAGAGGGTTGGACGAAGTTTTATGAACTCGCCCATTTCGCAAAGGACAAAGCCTATCAGACGTACGCGGACCATTACATGGCGAGCTCCGGCCAGATCTATTGGTCCGACACTCATCAATTGAGCATCTACATTGATAACTACCACCAGAGTCTCGACAAAAATCATCCCGAGGCAAAAGGCACGGAGATGATAACGGAGGTTTACGTCCCTCGCGATAAACTCCCTCAGTTCATGGCGCAAGTCAGAACCGACTTCCTCAAAAATAAGACGGACGTCTTTTATGGAACGATACGTTTGATTGAGAAAGATTCCGAAAGTTTTCTAACCTGGGCAAAACAAAGTTATGCATGCATTATTTTCAATCTTCACGTCGACCACGCTCCTGCTGGAATAGAGAAAGCGAAAGCTGAATTCCGCGGTCTTATAGACCGGGCATTGGCTTTTGGAGGAAGTTATTTTCTCACTTACCATCGATGGGCAACGAAGGAACAGGTGTTAAAGGCGTATCCCCAGTTCATAGAGTTCTTGCGACTAAAAATGAAATATGACCCGGAAGAGCGGTTTCAGAGTGATTGGTATCGGCACTACAAAGAGATGTTCTCGAAGGAATTAGCAAGCTGACAAGTG
>JAHFAF010000178.1 GCA_023250715.1 Pseudobdellovibrionaceae bacterium
GAGGCGGAGCACGATCATTTTCTAGACTGCCCGAATGCCGACGTGAAACTACGAGCAGCGGCGCTGCTTCTCGACGTTATCCTTTGTTTTCTGATCCTGTCCGGAATCCACCACGTTTGGGAAACAGCTCGGTTGGTTACCCCGAATCTGCTGGGGCCGGGAGCTTCCGTCACGAAACTTACCTATTGGAACGCCACTCTTTTCTACTGCGCCTCCTCGCTCAAGCTATTTGTGGTTTACACCTACTTCATTTGGACGGTGGTGATCTTGGGGGCCACTCCCGCAAAACTTCTTCTCGGGGTTAGAGTTCTCGATGCACGAACCGGCCGAAAGTTAAACGTGCCACGAACATTGATTCGTGAGTCCTTGAAAATAGGAGTACTCGCCGGAGGCTTTCTATTCAGCTTGAAGCGGAAAAAATTTCTCCATGATCAGGTCGCTCGTAGCGTGGTCAAGAGAGTGCATGGTGGGCCATGATTCTTTTGGTACCCACAGCCCCGGAAGTCCCCAGAGCTCGCCTACCAAAATTGTGGCCCGGGCTTCTTCTCACATTAATTCTCGCGATCTCCTTTCTTGAGGCGAATGATATTCTGAAAGCGGATTATGAATTCCTGAATGACCTCACACCGTGGCTCGTAGCGGGTCCGAACGGGGACATTATTTTGAGCCCTGAAGGACAGGAACACCTAAGAAGGCGGCCGCTCCTCAAAATTTCTCCAGCGAAAGGGGATTGGGATTTGAGGCGGCTTCTCTTCGCGAACTTCATTCACGGAAGCATTTGGCACCTGGCATTCAATCTCATCGGCGCATTTGCAGGAGCTCGCCTTTGTTCAACATTCATCCCATTTGGAGTGACTTTATCCATTTACGTTCTAGGGGGAAGCATAGGCCTTCTAACGAGCGTTCTTCTCAGCTCGCAGATGTCGGAATATATTCCCCACCTGGGATCCAGCGCCGGAATTTTTGCACTCATGGGCGCATATTACGTCTATAATTTTCGATTCCGAACGAAATATTTTTTCTGGTTTCCTAGTCGCCGGGGAAAAATTGCCCTTCGTACGAGTTGGTTCTTCTTTTTTGACGTGATCCTCTTAGAAATCATCCTCTCTTCCGCCCAGCTTTTTCCCGGACGACTGGACATAGTCGACCACTTAGCGCACGTCGTGGGTTTCGCGGCCGGCGTTTTCCTGGCCCTATTTTTGAGATTGATTCAGAGGTGGCCCAGCTTTTTGCAAACACGAGCTGAATTCATTTACTGGTGCAAGATCTCACGGCCGAAAGATTTTGATGGAGTCATCAGCCCCTTCTCGAACTGGATGGAGCTACTCGCCATCAATTGCTACAACGACCAGATTAAGTTCAAAATGTTTCGAATTCTCTGCAAGCACCCGGACATTCTCGAGGAAAAACACATCATAAAGGCATTTCGTCTGCTGGGCCCGACCTATATTCGCCTCAATACTGAAGTGGCGGCCACTTGCGTGTTTTCAATCCTACAAAAAAACAGGACCATCCCTCCCGGCTGGCTCAAAGCCACTCCCTATGACAGCGTCATTCGAATCGCAAGACGGCTCGCCCTCATGGGAGAAGAAGGGCCGCAGATTCTCTTTGAATTTGTCACCGTTTATCGACGAGCTCACCCCGAAGGCGGCGACATGGAGAGAAAGCTAGAGCTTCTCATGCAGAAATTGAGCGGGCTTGTCCCGGGCGGGGCCGAAAAGCTTGGTAACGCCACCGAAGGTAGTACCCCCCCGCCAAACACGCCACGAACAGACCCAGAAAAGGCCAAGCGGGCGTCGTGAAATAGCCCATGATGAACCGAATGTAAATGTAGGGCAGCCAGGTATTCCAACCTAAGAAAACAAGAAATTTCCCAAGTGCGTAGACGTGCGCTCCCCACTCGGCCTGCTCGGTCGCGGCCGAAATCCAACCTGTGAGCTCAGGAATTCCCTTCACCTCCTCCGGCCGATTCGCGATGGTAGAGTTCGCAACCTGATTTACGGAATCAAGCACACGCGCGTTTTCCCGAACACACTTCGCCTCAATCCAAAACGCTTTCAGATTGTACAGAAAGGTAAACCACGCGAGTAGAAAATGAGCCCAACGCGGGCCCTGTCCGTGGAATGCCGAGAGGGCCCCTCCTGCCGTTGTCGTCGCAGCAATAAGAAGAATGGCGTACAACGCGGGGGGGAAGGCCACCTTCCTAAAGGACTTCGTCGTCTGGGCATATTGCGGGTCCAATTTCAAATCCTGAACAATCTCGCGCGTGTCCTTTCCTGCGCCCGTAAAAATTCCGAAAACTAGGCAGTGCAAGGAAACGGCGCAGAGGCCAGCGGTCAGGCCCAACAACAGATGACGGCCCGAGTCCGACCCGAAATGCCCGGCCATTAAGGCAGAGAATAGAAGGCAGGCACAAAGTACGGCAAAAATGTGAAAGAAGCGGCTCATTCAGCCGGGCACTCTAGCTCAAGGCCGGGTCACGGCGCAATATTCCTTGAATAAACGGATGGTTTGCCTATATTGGCGCCAACTTTAAAATCCTATGTCTGATACTCAAGTCTCGACCCAAGAGTCAAAACGATTAGAACAAATCGCCACCGAGTGCCGCGCCGACATTCTTGAAATGTTGGAAAAATCGAAGAGCGGCCATCCCGGCGGATCCCTTTCGGTGATTGATATCATCGTCACCCTCTTCTTCCATGAAATGAAGATGGACCCGAAGAATCCTTATTGGGAGGATCGGGACAGATTCATTCTCTCCAAAGGACATGGAGTACCGGCCCTCTATGCGGTGCTTGCGAAAAAAGGGGTCATCCCGCGAGAAGATCTTTGGACCTTGAGGAAGACCAATTCCCGTCTGCAGGGACACCCGGATCGAGTGATGATGCCGGTAGTGGAAGCTTCGACAGGCTCTTTGGGCCAAGGGCTTTCCATCGCGCAGGGAATCGCAATGGGCCTCAAGCTTCAAAAGAATTCCGCACGGGTATTTTGTGTCATTGGCGACGGAGAGTCTCAAGAAGGGCAGATTTGGGAGACGGCGATGTCTGCGCCCAAATTCAAGTTGAATAACCTCGTCGTTTTTCTCGATAACAACAACGGACAAATCGACGGTCACGTGGAAGAAGTTATGGACCTTCGGCCGATTGCGGATAAGTGGCGATCTTTTCGATGGGCGGTGCAAGAGATCAACGGCCATTCCATTCCAGAAATTCTCGATGCGCTGGAAGGCGCGAAAAATGAAACCGAGCGGCCTACAATGATCGTTGCGCGTACCGTGAAAGGAAAGGGCGTTTCCTTCATGGAAAACAATATCGGCTGGCACGGAGTCGCGCCCAACAAAGAACAATTAGAAAAAGCCCTTCAAGAGCTCAAAGGGGTCCAGGTATGAGCGAGAAAGCAACTCGAGATTCTTTCGGAGAGGCGCTGAAAAGGCTCGGGGGAGAGATCCCAAAAATTGTCGCTTTAGATGCCGACTTAAGCTGCAGCACGAAGAGCAACATGTTCGCCAAAGCCTACCCGGATCGGTTTTTCCAAATGGGAATTGCCGAATCGAACATGATTGGCACCGCGGCGGGCTTGGCCTTTACGGGATTTATTCCTTTTGTCTGTAGCTTCGGGGCATTCGTAGCTGGGCGCTATGAAACGATCCGCGTTTCCATTGGCTACTCGAAGGCAAACGTGAAAATTGTCGGCACCCACGCGGGCTTAGGGATCGGCGACGATGGCTACACGCAGATGGGCCTTGAAGATGTGAACGTGCTACGCGCGCTACCTGGAATTACTATCTTGCAACCTTCGGATGACTTGACCACTCAAGCAGCCGTGCGTTTTGCCGCGACTCATGTGGGCCCAGTTTACTTGCGCCTCACTCGCCAAAAGCTGCCGACGCTTTATCGCAATGAGCAGGTCTTTCAAGCTGGCCGTGGAATTCTTCTGAAAGAAGGGAAGGACCTTGCCCTAATTGGAACAGGTGCGACCGTCATCGAAGCCATGAAGGCTTCGGAAGAGCTTTCCGACATGAACCCTTGGGTCGTCGACATGCACACACTGAAACCCATCGATAGGGCTTTGGTAAAAACGCTCGGGCGCTCTTGCAAATGGATTGTCACCGTCGAAGATCACAACGTGATTGGTGGCTTGGGCTCTGCTGTCGCGGAAGTGCTGGCCGAAGAGGGTTTCGCTGGAAAATTAATTCGGATGGGCTTGCAAGACATGTATGGCGAGTCCGGAGATCCGACAGAACTTTACGAAAAGTACGGCCTATCTTCAGGCGCCATTGTTCGTAAGGTCAGAGAAGTAATTTAGTCCTATGGTGAGATTGCTTCGCTACCGCTCGCAAATACTGCATTTGCGAGCGGTAGCGAAGCAATCTCGTCGAAGAAGCTAGTTCATGATCTCGCGGTAGCCTTTGAGCATGGACGTGAGTTTTCTAATTTCACTGACATCTTCGGCCTCGGGGCGTTTATGGAGATAAAAGCGTAGATCGTCCATGGCCTTGGAGAAGTATTCCATCTCACAATAGAGAATGCCGCGATCGCGAGTGAGCTCGGGAGAATCGGGAAAAATCGCCGTGAGCATCTCCACAGATCTCAAAGCTTCTAGAGCGTTCCCCTTGAGAATATAGACGTGTTTTAACTGCTGCGCGAGACGAGCGACCAACTGGCTGGTGCCGATCTTTTCGAAAAGGCTCGTCGAGAGCATGCGATTGCGTTGAAGAGCTGTTCGAAATTTCCGTTGAAACTCCTCTTGCGTGAGGAAACGGCCGCCCTCATAGGGATCAATGTAAAAGTCCGTTGCAGCGTCGCGCACCTTGATGAGGTAGTAAGAGGGAAGGGCAATCACCTCGTGGCTTAGGCCTACCTGTTCCGCGAGAATCGAATAAAGCACCACGTAGGAAAGCGGGCTTCCTAATTTCCGATTCAAGACCGAATGCAGGTAGAACCGATGCGGATCATCAATTATCTGTTTTGATTTTTCCGTTTTCGGCTCGAGACCGAACTCGGCGAAAAGGGTGTAGTTGATGGCCTCGGCGCGTAGTACAGGATCCTGCTTCATGCGGCTACAGCGATTCCAAGCCTTCGCAGCTAGCTCCATGAGGATATCGACATAGGGATCGGGCGTGAAGCCCGCATCCTGAACCTTGCCGATGAGTAATGCTGAGCGCAAAAGGTCGTTACGACGCAGAAGCTCAAGAAGCTCCATCTTTACGGCTTGCATAAGTTTAAGAAGAAGTAGGTTTTGGGTGAAGTTGGCGGGCGAGAAAAGCATGCCCGCAAGGTCTGACTCTTTAATTGTAGCTCTTCTCAAATTTTTCGCAAGAGGCGCCCGGTGTCTCTCCTTGACGGCATAAAGATCCAAGGAGACACCACAACCATGGCTAAAGAGAAATTTGTATTTACCTGCCAACAATGCGGACAGCATTACTCCAAGTGGATGGGGCGCTGTCAGGAGTGTGGGGAGTGGAATACCGTCGTTGAAGAGAGAGAAGTTAAGGCCGGCTCTTCCCATGGAAAAGCGAAGAAGGCCCCGCTCAATCATCCGCAGTCGATTGTTTCGGTCGCGTCCGAAACTTATCCCCGTTACCTCAGCGATCTTCCCGAGCTCGATAATGTACTCGGTGGGGGGCTTGTTCCCGGGAGCGTAGTTCTTTTGGGGGGAGAGCCCGGCGTAGGAAAATCCACGTTGCTCCTTCAGGCGGCTGACTGTTACGCCCGCCAGGGAAAGACCGTGTTGTATGCAAGCGGCGAGGAGTCTGCTTCGCAAATCGCGCTGAGAGCCGTTCGCCTAGGGGTGAAAACGGAAAAACTCCTTGTGGTCTCTGAAACGGAGCTAGAAGCGATTTTGGGCCATGTGGAAAAGTTTGCTCCTGATCTTCTCATTATCGATTCCATTCAAACCGTTTACTCTAGCCAACTGGAATCGCAGCCCGGAACCGTCGGACAATTACGCGAATGTGCGTTCGAGCTCATTCAGCTCTCCAAAAGCCGAAACATTGCCTCCTTTCTCGTCGGTCATGTAACTAAAGATGGCGCAATCGCAGGGCCTAAAATTCTCGAACACATGGTGGATGTTGTTTTGTACTTCGAAGGAACCTCTTCCCAATCCTTTCGGCTCTTGCGATCGATAAAGAATCGATTTGGCTCCACAAATGAGCTAGGTGTATTCGAGATACAAACTCAAGGATTGAAGGGCGTAAGTAATCCCTCTGAGCTTTTTCTCTCCGAACGTCCAATAATGACCCCTGGCTCAGTCATTGCGGCGAGCGTCGAAGGGACCCGGCCGTTACTCATTGAGGTGCAGGCCTTAGTATCCCAATCCTCTCTTTCTATTCCGAGAAGAACCGCTATTGGACTAGACCCCAATCGCGTAAGTCTACTAGTTGCTATATTGGAAAAACGCGCCGGCTATCGGCTTTTCGATCAAGATGTCTATGTGAACGTGGCCGGGGGTTTGCGCTTAAGCGAGCCCGCGATAGATCTCGCCGTCATTGCAGCACTCATTTCAAGCTATGAAGGAAAGCCCGTCGCAAAAGGATCTGTCTTTTTCGGAGAAGTGGGTCTTGGAGGAGAAGTCCGAAGTGTGCCCAAAGCAGCCGAGCGCTTGAAGGAAGCGACCAGAATCGGCCTCAAACAGGCATTCGTACCTGCAAAAACGGCGAATGAGCTAACGGACACAGCGATTCAACTTATTTCCATCGAGCATGTGCAGAAGGTCGCCGATCTTTTGTAAGAAGCGATTAAATTCCGAAAGCGCGCTGAATAAACCAATAAGTACTGATGATAAGAATCGAAAAGGAGCACGCGGGAAGCGCGAAGCGCGTTCCACTTTGCGTCGAGCGGAGCCACGCGAAGAGAGGAACGAAGATCGCCAGGAGCAACGCCTGTCCCATCTCCACTCCCAGGTTAAATCCTACCAATGCCCGAAGGAGCTCTCCGCCTTCAAGAGAGAGCTCTCGTAAGGCATTTGCGAATCCCAACCCATGAATGAGTCCGAAAAGGGCCGTGAGTTTCCAGCGGTGTGCGGATCCCCTCTTAAGAAAAGCTTGAGAGGCGAGAAAGACTATCGAAAGGGCGATACAGGATTCCACGAACCGGCTCGGAAGCGTAACCACGCCTAATGTGGCAAGAGCGAGCGTCACGGAGTGGCCGATGGTAAACCCCGTTACGGTCTTCAACAGCTCGAACATCGTCCCACCGCCCAAAACTAGCGCCACGAGAAATAATAGGTGATCGATGCCCTCAGGAAGATGTACGCCTTGTGGCCCTACCCACTGGTCGACTGTTGCCCCAATGTGCTGCATGCCCATCAAAATGAAGGCAAACCACCCGCGAGATGTGCCAACGCGGCTCACCCAATTTGTTTTTTCTTTAGTGAGAATATCGACCTGCTCATCATTATTCCCGCTTCGTGAACGCACCATGAGCTCGAAAGTGGGAGCTAGTTGAACCTGCCGGATAAATGCAAACTCCGCGTGTAATGCTTCTACTGAAGGAGGACAGGCTGCTACCGCCGTCAGGCGCACCGTCTCGGGCCGCCATTCCGTTTTGACCTCTTTCCACGCGCAAGATTTTTCCCCGCGCATCAGTACGCCCTGAGCGAGTGTCGCTTTCATTAGGGCATCGGTATGGCCTTCGATTGTTAGAGAAGAGAGTTGATTTTCGGTAAGACCGAGAAGGCTTGCGGCTGCTTTAGGATTGAGATCGAGCTGGGCTTGCGTCTTCTGGACATCGATTTCTAAAGACAGCAGGCCCAAGTCCAAGGGGTGTGCCAGCAATAACACCGGCAAAATCCTGAGAAATAACCAAAACCCAACTGTCATGCTACCAATGACACTATCACCCCCCAGCCCGGAACTCACTCCGCTAGAAGTTTCACGGCTCTCATCGCCTTGTCCCAACGGGCAAGGAGGGCTTTTCTCTCGCCTGACTTAATTTTAGGAGAAAAAGTTCGGGCGGCTTTCCATTTGCTCTTAATTTCGTTTAGGTCCTTCCAAAAGCCTATCGTAAGACCCGCTTGAAGGCCCGCGCCAAGAGCGGTGGTTTCCAAAATTTGCGAACGAACGAGATCCACACCCAAGAGATCCGCCTGGAATTGCATCAGGAGATCATTTGCTGCAGCTCCCCCGTCCGACTTCACGGGCTTGACCGTTCGACCGTAATCTTTTCCCATGGCAATCATTAGCTCCGCGATTTGATAGGCAACCCCCTCAAGGGCTGCACGCGCGAGGTGAGCGGAATTGGTTCTTCGCGTGATGCCAGTCACAAGGCCCGTGGCCCCGGCCAGCCAATGCGGGGCTCCCATCCCGCTAAACGCCGGAACAAGTAAAACTCCATCCGAGTCTTTAACCGATTCTGCCAAGGCTTCGACATCGGAAGATTTTGAAATCATCTTCATGCCATCTCTTAGCCACTGCACCGCCGCACCCGCAATGAAGGCGCTTCCCTCAAGTCCGTAGGTCGCTTCCTTACCCAATTGCCAAACGACGGTCGTCAGCAAGCGGTGTTTCGAAATGACTGGGGTCCCACCCGTATTAACAAGGACAAATGCTCCCGTCCCGTACGTGCACTTTGCACTGCCCTTTTCAAAACACGCCTGCCCGAATAGTGCCGCCTGTTGATCGCCTATCATGCCGGTGATGGGAGTGCCGTCCGGAATATTCAAAAAGCCCTTCGTCTTTCCGTATTCAACACAAGAGGGGGCAATTTCCGGCAGCACCGCGCGAGGTATTTTGAAGAGCTTCAACATATCTTCATCCCATTCGCAGCGACGAA
>JAHFAF010000521.1 GCA_023250715.1 Pseudobdellovibrionaceae bacterium
TTCCGCGGGTTTGGTTCCGTCGATACGGAAGCGATTGCGATGACGGCCGAAAGGATGGCCTCTTCCCAAGAGTTCTACGAGGCGGCCCTTCCAAAGTATGCCCAAGCCGATGTTAAGAAACTGCGTCCTTTATTAAGAAAGCAAATGCGAGCGGAGCGGGTAGAGCAGGCTTTCGTGCTTTTGCGCCAGGTCTTCTTCAGCGATTTCGAATACGAGATGTACAAGAATCCCGATGCGGACTTTGCTCTTCTTTGGTCCAAGATGCACGAGGAGTACTGGGGAGTCCCAGTCGAGCCCAAAATAGCGGGCTGGGATATTGCCGACCATTTCATTTCCTCGCCTGTCTATATTGAGAATTACGCGATTGGCATTTTGATGGTTGAGCAGCTCTACGAGGGTATTTTGCGGGATTTCAAAACCAGCTACAATTCGGTGAAGCTCGGCGACAAGTTAAGGAGTCAATACTTCGCACCGGGGCAGGAATTCTCTTACCTTGACCTCGTCCAGCATTTTAGCGGCCAACCTCTTTCCGCCGCCGCCGCCCTCAAGCTACTCGACTAAGAAAAAGGTGTGTGGATACTTTTTCCGGAAAAAGTATCCACACACCTTTTTCTTACGTCGATTCTGCGAGGATATTGTAGTCGGGGAAGTGCTCTTTCATGTATTCGCGGAGGCGGTCCTTCAGGCCTTCCTCGATTTGCCGAGCACGCTCTTTTGTCACGCCATACTTATCGCCGATTTCCTGCAAAGTGAGTGGATTTTCGGAAATCATACGTTCGGTGAAGATTACTTTTTCCCGGCCTTCGAGCTTCGCTCCAAACTCTTCGAGAATTTTCTTAAAGTTCTGCCGTTGCTCGGCATCTCCCAAGGATTCATCCACCGGTGCCGAAGGATCGGCGAGACTTTGTAAGTGCTCTTTCTTATCGTCCAAGCTCATGGGGGCATTCAGGGAGAGATCGTTGCCCTTTAGGCGCTGATCCATTTCTTGAATGTCTTTCTCCCGCACGTCCAACTTCGAGGCGAGAAGCTTCACATTCTGCTGAGGCACCAACCCCATCTGCTCGAGCTTCTTTTGTTCCGCGCGCAACCGATAGAAAAGCCGCTTTTGTGCTTGAGTCGTCCCCATCTTAACCAAAGAATAATTCCTCAAAATGGCGTCTTGAATGTAACTGCGGATCCACCAGACTGCATAGGTTGTAAGGCGTACGTCCTTATAAGGATCGAATTCCTGCACGGCCTTCACCAAACCCATGTTTCCCTCTTGGATGAGATCCAAGAGCTTGATGCGGTAATGCACGTATTCGTACGCGATCTTCACGACGAATCTGAGATTTGCGGTCACTAGGCTATGTAGCGCCGCGCGGTCTTTCGTTTCATAGTATTTCAGGGCTAATTTACGCTCTTCTTCCCGGGTAATGAGGGGGTACTTTTGAACCTCGCGAAGATAGGCCTGGAGCAGGGGGTCGGCAGGGGTAATCGAAATGGACTTTCCCGTGGGCCTCTTGGCGCGCATAGGCCTGAGTGATCCCCTTTTTTTTGTTTTTTTCAGGTCGTTAGCAGGTTTTGAGGGTGGCTTAGGCACGGTGCGAGAGAGAATATCGTAGGGCCTCTTCCTATGCAAAGTGGCAAATCTCGGCTAGTCTTCCAATCCCTAAGCCATGGATAAGCTATTTGATTACCTCATCGATCTGTCCGGGAGTTCTTCCTACTCGATCATTTTCGGAATTCTAGTCGCTTGTGGGTTGGGCTTTCCGCTTCCAGAAGATGTTCCCCTCATTGCTACGGGCTACCTGATTTGGGACGAAACGATGCGCTGGGGGCCGGCCATTGGAATTACGATGGCGGGAGTTTTGCTCGGAGACACCATCCTGTTCTATTTGGGGCAAATGTTGGGAATCAAGCTCCTGGAGAGTGGGCGTTTTCTCAAAAAGGCGAAAGTTCGGCGCACGCGCGCCTACTTTAGAAAATACGGCGATAAACTCGTATTTTTCGCGCGCTTTGTGGCGGGATTTCGAGCCGCCGCTTTTTTCCTGTCCGGTGCGATGAAAATGAAATACCGCAAATTTATCCTTTATGATGGGGTCGCGGCCCTCATTAGCGTTCCGGTATGGATCCTGGTCGGGTACGGGATGGGGCACTACTTCGGGGATGAGATAGCCACCGCTCTCAAGAAAATTGAGCATCTTAAGAAGGGCTTTTCCCTAGTGGTTTTCTGCGCCCTTGGAGTAGTCGCTGTACGAGTCTACCTCCAGTACAAGAAGGCCAAAGAGCTAAAAGCAGCAGGTTTGTCTAAAGCATAAGCTTTCCCCTTGACCGACGCGTTGCAGCATATACAAAAAGAGAATAGTGACCTGGAGGTAAAGGGTGCCGTTCGTGACGTTTGGCCTATTGATCTCGGCTGCAGTGGCCAATGCAGTGGTTCTTCATCCCACGGAAAAATATAAGTTCGGATCCGAGATTCTCGAAAAAGCGGAGTTTCTTATCCACGCCCAAAAGGTCTTGGCGGCTCAGGCGAAGATCCAAAAGGATACTCGAGCGGCAGAGCCGGCTAGAGTGTTTCACAGAAAATCCCATGGTTGCTATACCGGTAAGCTCATTTTGAACGCGAATCGCGGGGCCAATCTGCGGCGCGGAATTTTTTCTGATAAGGCAAAAGCGGAATACAACGTCCTTGTTCGCTATTCAAATGGCGTCAGTATCGATCAACACGACCTGAAGCCCGATGTCCGAGGCATTGCGATGAAAATCTTTGGCGTTGAAGATA
>JAHFAF010000522.1 GCA_023250715.1 Pseudobdellovibrionaceae bacterium
ATCCTCTACATTCCTCGTTGTGTCGGCGGGTGGAGTATTGCCACCGGAATCGTGAAGAGTTTTGTTTTTGGCAATGTGATTGGGCTTATCGCCTGCTACCGCGGTTACACTGCAAGTGGAGGTGCAGTGGGGGTTGGCCGTTCTGTCAGGGATGCGGCGGTGGAGTGTTTGGTCGCAATCATTCTGTGTGATTTTGCCATTTCCCATCTCTCAAGCCTTTTGCAGTTCTTGCTGAATGTGGGGGCGTTATGAAACGAAGACTCTCGGAAATGACTCGCCAGCTCTATATCGTCGGTATTGAGAGTCTTCCCGTGATCGCCCTATCCCTTCTATTCATCACGGTGATGTTAATCACTGAATTCTCCTATCACGTGAAATTGGTGTTGAGGCAAGACTCCCTCGTTCCTGCCTTTTCAACGATATTGATGGTGCGCGAACTTGGGCCGGTGGTAACTTGCTTACTTCTCGCCTCGCGCATCGGTGCTGGGATTGCGGCCGAGATAGGAGCGATGAGAATTACCGATCAGATCGATGCTTTACGACTCGTGGGCGTTCGGCCGATTGGCTACCTCGTTCTTCCTCGCTGGTTTGCTTGCGTGTTGGGAAGCTGTAGTTTGTCGGTGATCGCTTTGGGAATTGGCGTGCTCGGGGGAGCTTCCATTGCGGCGTTGAGTCTGGGGTATGGGATTCAAGAATATTTCAATACAATGTTCGTCTTTACGCGTTACCGAGATGTGTGGGGATGTCTTTTGAAGAGTGCTTGCTTTGGGACGTTAATCCCTTGGGTCGCAAGTTATCACGGGTTTCGCTGTGCCCCAGGAAGCCAAGGTGTAGGGGATGCTGCAACGCGTGCCGTGGTCCATGCTTCGGTGCTTATCATTGTAGTGGATTTTCTTTTAACCTACTGGCTGCGCACTATATAATGGAAGGGTAGGTTTCATTTCGAATATTCCAGCCTTACCAATTCACTCTTAATCCGTTACAACACTCCGCATGAAGAAGTCGGGCAAAGAATTCTTAGTGGGCTGCCTTGTGGCATTTGCAGTGCTGCTTCTTTTTGTCTTTGGATGGCTCATGGGAGTGGTCGGGCCCTTTTCCAAGGAGGCGCATTTCCGGTTGCTCTATTCCTTCGCGGGAGGAGTCGAAGTCGGTTCCCCCGTGCGTGTCTCAGGGATCAAGGTGGGTAAGGTGGATAGGCTAGAGTTTTTACCTGCCGAGGAGCAGGGGAAAAATTCCGGAGCCACCGTTCGGGTGTCGATCAGTGTTTCTCCCCGGGCGGCGATTGCGGTGAAAATGGACTCCAAGTTTTTTGTGAACATGGCCGGTATTATCGGAGAACGGTACATCGAAATAAGCCCAGGAAGTGAAGCCTCGGCAATCCTTTCCGACGGGAGCGAAGTGCGCGGAGTGGATCCGCCTCGAATAGACCAGCTGCTTTCCCAGGGCTACGGCGTCTTTGGCCGAATTCAGGATTTTATCGAGCAGAATGAACGCACGATAACGGATTTTCTCGCTCAAACGAATAAACTCATGGGTGAGGCGAATAAGCTGATGAAGGGCGATGATAAACGCCGGCTCTTCACTTTGATCGATAATTTGAATCTCATTACCGACGATATGAAGAAACTGACCCATCGCCTTACCACTCCGGAAGCGGATGAGGCGTACACCGAGATGCGAGAGCTCATTCGCCGTGCGCACCAGGTGGACAAAGACGGGTTAAAGAAATTTTTCCAAGAAGAAGGCATTAGAGCACGAATTTTCTGAACCAAGGGGTTGTGTCATGAAACTCGTTTTTCTGATGGTGTTGGTTTGCTCTTCCAGCTTTGCATCCAAATCCTCCGCGAATGTCGAAGAACTGAAAATGAACAAACGTTTCGGTCTCGGCCTTTCGGCCGGCGGCGGGCTTTCTATCATGGGAATAGAAGGGGACGTGAATGTTTCGCCTGAGTTCAGTCTTACGTTGGGGCTTGGGACCGGAATCGACTACAACACGTTCATGGCGAAGGGGCGCTTTTATCTCCCAGGGCAGTGGGTGAGCCCCTACGCTGGCTTCGGTGTAGCGCGCTGGTGGACCGGGGGGACAAAGGAGACGAAGATGAGCCCTTCCGTTCTCGCGAATAAATTCTTGGGCGGGCAGACCGACTTCACCAAAGGCTTCGATGTGTGGATGGTTTACCCGGCACTTGGCGTGCAATTCATGCACTCGCTCGGTTTTTCTTTCTACGTGGAAGTGGAGTATCTTTTCCGTCTCGTCTCTTTCACTAGCGGCACTTACGCCGGTCTCGGCGCACATTGGTATCTTTAATCTGAACCTGCGAGGACCGAAGGTCCGTGGCAGTCTCGTTGAGATTGCTTCGTCGCTTACGCTCCTCGCAATGACGGATCAAAATGAAATTCACCAACCCATTTAAGTTCCCCTTTCGGGCGGGAACTCTTTCGCTGAAAACCGTTCTCTCTATCTATTTCATCCCCATTAGCATTCTTCCCGCCATTTTCTTGAGTTTTTATTCCCAACGGCTTTTTCAAGACAGCCTTACGGAAACCCTCTCTCGTCGGGCGTCGTCCGAAAGAGACGCGATTGTTGCCGAGATTGATTCCTTCGAAAGTGAGCTCAAGGCCCAAGCACGGGCGCTCAGCCAGCAGCCTAGGTTCGTGCGCGCGGTCAGTGTACGAGATGTGCAGACGCTGGGCTCGATTATCGCGAATCCTTCCTGGGGTGGTGTGATTCGCGTTTACACAACTAGTGG
>JAHFAF010000523.1 GCA_023250715.1 Pseudobdellovibrionaceae bacterium
TGAACGCGAACATACCTACAAACAGTTTTCTCACTTTTCCTCCCGGTCCCAAATTTGAGGAAAGCTAGCACCTAGCCTGAGCGATGCCATGGCGCTGCGAGCTATGTTCCTTGGACTGGAACGCAGGGTTACTATTTGGTACTACGCCATTAACTTGGGTAAAAGATAAACTGCACATCCCGCCATCTAACGCCTGAATCTGGGTCCGAAGGATGGACGCAACGCTCGTAAGCAACCTTCTACATTTACTGATATTCTAGAGAAACTCCGGAGCATTTATGTCACCTTGCAAATACACCCCGACGGCAAAATTACTCTATTTCTCACTGTTTCTTTCACTTTCGATACCTGCCCAAGCGGCAAAAGTTAAGATTGTTCTCACCGGGTCGAGCACGGTAGCCCCCCTGGCGGCAGAAATTGGAAAACGATTTGAAAGTAAGCATCCCGGCATCCGAGTGGATGTCCAATCAGGAGGATCCTCACGAGGAGTATCGGACGCCGAGCAAGGCCTTGCCGATGTCGGAATGGTCTCGCGCGCGCTTAAAGACGATGAGACAAAAAAGCTACTTCCCTTCACCATCGCGAAAGACGGGGTCTGCATCATTCTTCATCGAACTAATCCCGTAACGAAGCTCGAAGACAAACAGGTGGTCGATATCTACACCGGCAAGATCACGAACTGGAAGGAGGTCGGGGGAAAGGACGCACCGATTACTGTCGTCAATAAAGCGGAAGGCCGCTCTACTCTCGAGCTCTTTCTTCATTACTTTAAGCTCGAAGCGAAAGCCGTAAAGGCATCGGTAATCATTGGAGACAATCAGCAAGGCATCAAGACAATCTCAGGAAATCCAAACTCTATCGGCTATGTCTCTATTGGATCTGCTGAATACGATGCCGGCGCCGGCACTCCCATCAAGCTCCTTCCGGTCGGAGGCGTAAATGCATCCATCGCGAACGTGAAGAACGGAAAATTTCCTCTTTCAAGACCACTCAATCTGGTCACGAAAACGAAGCCGGAAGGGATTGTGAAAGACTTTCTCGACTTCGCTGTTTCAAAGGAAGTGAATGACATCATCAAAGAACAATACTTTGTTCCGGTTACCGAGTGATCGGATTCTCATCTGGACTTTGCGCTTCTGCGCACTCATCGCCGGCACGATTGCTCTTCTGATTGTCTCATTTCTGATTATCGAGGCTATTCCCGTCATAAGACATATGGGAATCGCTCGATTTTTTACGGATGCCGACTGGCACCCTACCGAGGGGCTTTTCAATCTCCTTCCCATGCTTTGGGGTACGCTATTTGCCATGGCGGGCTCAGTTTTGGTAGCCACTCCGCTCGGAATCCTTTCGGCGATGTTCTGCCATTATTACGCCCCTCCGATAGTGGCAAAAGGTTATCGGCAACTCATTCAACTTTTGGCCGGAATTCCATCCGTAGTTTACGGTTTTTGGGGCTTGGTCGTTCTTGTGCCACTCATCGGCCGAATTCGACCTCCAGGTCCGAGCTTAGTAGCCGGAGTAGTGATCCTCACGATCATGATTTTGCCGACGATTGCGCTCACCGCCGATGCTGCGTTCGCCAACGTCCCTCAACAATACTTGCGGGGGGCGGCTGCTTTGGGGCTCTCTCGCTGGGGCATCATTAAAGGAGTTGTATTTCCCTCGGCAAAGTCTGGATTGTTCACTGGCGTCCTCCTCGAGACGGGGAGAGCCATCGGCGAAACGATGGCTATTCTCATGGTATGTGGCAATGTCGTACAAACTCCAAAGAGCCTCTTCGAGCCGATTCGAACTCTCACCGCCAATATCGCTCTCGAAATGTCTTATGCCTTGGGCGACCACCGCTCCGCCCTTTTTGTAAGTGGCCTTGTGCTCATGGCGTTCATTGTGGCCCTTGTCGCGGCGGCGGAATCCATGAGCCGCAAAGGCATTTATGAATAAACGGGAGTTAGCGATGTCGACTCTCGTTTGGTTTTGTGCGCTAGGAGTCTCTCTCGTTTTCTTCTGGATCCTCGGCGATATCATTTGGAATGGCGGAAGTCAGATAGGGATGGAGTTTCTACTGACTGCGCCCTCCAAAGCAGGGAGAGCGGGAGGGATAGGTCCGATTCTGGTCTCCACCTTGCTGATCTTAGGAGTCTGCATGGGAACTTCAGTTCCCTTGGGCCTCGGGGCCGCCATTTTGCTCGCCGAATTCACTTCAAATGAGAATCACTTTGGCCGCGTGGTTCGTCGAAGCCTAGATGTTCTGGCGGGAGTGCCTTCCATCGTATTCGGTCTTTTCGGAAATGCATTTTTTTGCAAAGTACTGGGCTTAGGATTTTCTATTCTCTCGGGCGGGTTGACCTTGGCCTGCATGGTTTTGCCCCTTTTGATTCGCACAACTGAGGAAGGATTCCGCTCAGTGCCAAGCGAGTACCGGCAATCCGCCTCGGCTCTCGGGCTCTCCCGGACCACGACGCTTTGGAATCTGCTCCTTCCCGCCGCCGTTCCTGGCCTTGTAGTAGGATTGGTATTGGGAATCGGAAGAGCCATCGCCGAGACGGCA
The DNA here is from genome assembly GCA_023250715.1 of Pseudobdellovibrionaceae bacterium. Taxonomy (GTDB): domain Bacteria; phylum Bdellovibrionota; class FAC87; order UBA2466; family UBA2466; genus JAHFAF01. The sequence goes on from JAHFAF010000523.1 coordinate 2,552, forward strand.
GCCCTTATTTTCACGAGTGGTTACGTCGATAGAATGCCTACCTCCCTTCTGGATTCTGGACGTTCTCTTTCCATTCACATTTTTGATCTATCCATGAATGTTTCCGGCGGCGATGCAAATGCGTACAAATCGGCTTTCGTTCTTATGATCCTATTACTTGCCATCAACGGCCTCGCCGCTTTCATCACCGAGTTTTGGT
>JAHFAF010000524.1 GCA_023250715.1 Pseudobdellovibrionaceae bacterium
CTATCCTTGGACAGACTGGTGACCAGAGCACTGATAAACTCCATTGAACGAAACCGCCTTCGGCGGCGGATCTAAGGAAACGTCCCCCATCTAAAAATGCGGTTCCGTCGCTTCGCACAGTAGTTTTTAGCCCGCTACGTTATCAATTTAAATTCTTGAAAAGACTCAAAGAAAATCGGTAGGAACCCGATCCTCCTTGTAGCTGTCTCGTCAAAAACAAACCACAAGGAGGATCTATGGGTTTACTTCAAGAAAAAATGCGTCGTGACATTCGTATTCGCGGGTTATCTCAGCGAACGGAGAATCATTACATTCGCAACATGATTGCCTTCACACGTTATTTCGGAATTTCCCCCGACAAGCTTAACCTCGAACACATCCTGCAATTCCAAGAGCATCTTGTCGGGAAAGGTCTCTCGTCACAAAGCGTTAATCTTGCTGTTGCATCCATTCGCTTTTTTTACCTTATTACTCTAAAAAAAGATTGGGGAAAAGAAGCTATTCCTCGAATGAAAGTAAGAAGGGTATTACCAGTGATTCTGAGCCCGAGTGAAATAGCGACGATCTTTAATGGAGTCGAGAACCTAAAACACCGCGCTATTTTTGCGACGATATACTCAGCCGGTCTCAGAGTCAGTGAAGCGACCCACTTAGCTGCGAAAGATATCGATAGCCAGAGAGGGGTGATTCACGTTCGATTTGGGAAAGGAATGAGAGAACGATACACACTACTCTCAGCGGTACTACTTCCCCTTCTTCGAACCTACTGGAAGGAATCGAAAGAGAATAAATCCATCTGGTTATTCCCGTCACATGATCCGAAAATTCCGATAAATCAAGCGACCGTTCGAAAGGCTTTTGTCCGAGCGGTGGAAAAATCCGGAATCCAAAAAAAGGTAAATCTTCATTCCATGAGACACTCATTTGCGACACATCTGCTCGAAGCCAGAGTTGATCTTCGCTACATCCAGTGTCTTCTTGGTCACGCAACAATTGCAAGTACCACAATTTATACGCATATGAGAGACGTGAAGGCTCTGGGAATCATTAGCCCGCTTGACGCAGTTGCCACAAAGCTTACCTGGTAAAACTAAAGTGCACCAAAATCATGCAAACCCCTCACCCAGAGTGGGACCGCGCCTTGAGATCGCGGATATTTTTCGGCGATTTCGCGATGAACTTGGTCCGCTACCCCCGCAGTCACTCAGAGTGGTAGATAACATTGTCGACTGCCGAACCGAAAAGCTCGGCGGACATTTGAGGCTCTGCGCTGATTGCGATTACCGAGATCAATCGTACAACTCTTGTAGAAACCGCCATTGCCCAAAATGCCAGTTTCTTGCAACTCAAAGGTGGGTGGAGAATCGACAGCGGGAACTTCTGCCCGTAGAGTATTTCCATGTCGTATTCACGATACCGCACGATCTAAATCGTCTAACACTTCAAAATAAAGCGGTACTCTACGATATTCTTTTTAAAACAGCGGCGGACACTCTTAAGGAGGTCTTTCACCGGAAATTTGACGCCGAAGTCGGTTTCACCGCCGTACTCCATACGTGGGGACAAAACTTGATGGAACACCCCCATCTCCACATGATCGTTGCAGGAGGAGGCCTCAACTTAACTAAAAACTCTTGGGTGACATGTAAAAAAGGCTACTTCTTGCCGCTTAAAATCCTTTCCACTGTTTTTCGGGGAAAGTTTCTATCGACACTTGAGAACTCACATCCCGAACTCTCCTTCCACGGAGCCATCGCAAAATTCAAAGATAGTGAACGATTCAAAATGCTACTTGCCGAAGCTTCAAAGAAAAACTGGGTGATCTACGCCAAGAAGCCCTTCGCGGGGCCCCTTCAAGTCATTAACTATCTCGGGCAATATACCCATCGCATTGCCATCTCCAATCACAGACTCATCAAAATCGAAAACGATCGCGTCCACTTCCATTACCGCGACTACGCCGACAATAATGAAGGCAAGGTCATGGCTCTCGAGGCCAAGGAATTTATGCGAAGATTTTTACTTCATGTCCTTCCGAAGAAATTTGTCCGTATCCGCTATTACGGCTTTCTGGGTAATCGGTTCCGAGCCGCTAAACTATCCGCGTGCAGAAAGATACTTTGCCACGAACAACCGGAAATTAAACCAGCTCAAAAGAAAAACTGGAAAGAGCTTTTTAAAGAACTCACCGGTATAGATATTAATCTTTGCCCATTGTGTGGCGGAAAAATATTCGAATCAACCATCGCTCGTTTAAAGAAACTCCAAGCCCCGCTTCAACTGGATACGTCATGACGCCCTTCGAACCACCACCAAACCTACTTTTTCCATCGTCGCACGAGAGCGGCAACCTCAACCTCTGTCCGAAACCTAGAAAAATAGCCCGGATCTACCCAATACTCTTCAAAATCCACATGCTCTCAAAATTCCGAATGCATTCAAAAAAGAAAAAAGACTCATTTCTCACAGCTCCTCTTAGTCAACGCGTCCCAATGAATCTCCATACCAAAGACGGTTCCGCTCAAAAAGCCGTTATCGCAAATCCTTCATAGCTCCGTCCACAAACCGCTAAACTTCAAAAAAATAACCCAAACGCTTGCCCTGCCTAGGGACTCGTCGATTAACGCCTAGGTATTGTGCGGAACTGTGGGAACTAACCACCATGATGAATAAGGGAGAAGCACCAGTGAGATGGCAGGTTTCCACGATTGGACTAGTCTTCGGCAGGTCTGGCGAGTCGA
>JAHFAF010000179.1:0-6543 GCA_023250715.1 Pseudobdellovibrionaceae bacterium
GACTATCCCGTTCGACTCCACTCGGGAGAGGGAAGAGGACCAGTACGCGGATGAAGACGATGCCGTCCCCGAAGACTCCGCGACAGAATCCCGCAAAGGCAGTGGCAAAAAACGGGTAAAAAGAGTGCCCGTGGCTGAAGAGGAAGAAGAAGCCATCGAGCCCCGCGAGCCCGCCAACGAAAATTCCGAAGAAGTCGACTAAGCCTATCCTCTCGCCATGGCACGACAGCCGCGCTAGACTCCCTCGTGATGCTGTACCTACTGGCTATTTCTGGGGGAAGGGACTCGATGGCCCTTCTGGAAAGGATGGCGAATCGCTATCCGCGAGAAGAACTAGGTGTGGTGCACTTCAATCACTGTCAAAGGGGAATAGACTCGGACGCCGATTGTGGATTCGTCGGTCAAAGGGCCCGTGCACTTGGTCTGCCGTTTTGGTCGGAAAGAGGTACGGTCAAAAAAAAATCGGAGGCCACTCTCAGAGACGAACGGTGGAGTTTCTTTCGCAAAATTCAGAAGGAGACAAAAGCACATTGGGTGGTGACGGCACATACATTGGAAGATCAACTCGAGACGTTTCTAATGCGTCTTCTTCGAGGCGTCGGAGTCGATGGCTTAGTGGCAATGAAGAAGAAGGAGAATGGGATTTATCGTCCTTTCTTGAGCCGCTCACGGGCCTCACTCCCGGATGTTTCATTCCGCGAAGATGTCACGAATTCCTCGGAAGTCTATTTTCGAAATCGAGTAAGAAAGCGCCTCCTCCCCCTTCTCTATGAACTTTCTGAACCGTACGGCGGAGAGAAGGCCTTCTTGAAACGCTTCTGCTCGCTTCAAAAGGATTTGCGCTGGAACTCCAAGCAAATGCAATCGCAAGAAGGCTCCCTCTTCAAAAGGATAGTGTTCGAGACTCCGTATTGGTTGAGAGTTTCGAAAGAGGAGTGGGCCGCTCTTAGTCCGCAGTGGCAGCGCCGCCTCCTTCGATCGATCGCAAAGAAGTTGGGGATATTGGACCTAAGTAGAGAAGAGATTCAGCGCGTGCGGAAAGGCCTGGAAAAAAGAAGGGGCGATTTGGGGCGAGGTAGGGTGTTCGAAGTTTCCTATGGCCAGGTCTATTTTCACAAACGCTCTATTGACCCCAAGATTCGAGTGCAGGGAGATCGAGTCACTTGCGAAGAAATAGGATTTGAAGCGATTGTCGGCCCGGAAATGCAAGGCGAATGGAGATTCTTCCAACCTGGAGATCGCCTTGGTGAAAAGAAGCTTAAGGAGCGCTGGATAACGCAACGAATTCCCGCCCCGGAGCGGCGGATATTCCCCCTCTTAACTGAAGTTTCCTCTTCTTGCGTCAAGTGGGCCTACCCACAGGTAAATCCCTCCATCCAAATACTACGTTCTGACTTCATTTTTAGTTTCTAAGGAGATTGCCCTCCAAATCCGAAAAGTAAACTGGAGTCATTGCGAGGAGCGTAAGCGACGTGGCAACCCTTGCTCCCTCGATGTTGGAGGCTTGCTTCGCCTTCGGCTCGCAATGACACAAGAAAGAAAGGGCCGTATGCGATCCTCCCAAAAGACCCTCATCGCTTGGTTGGCACTGGGCTTTATGACTTTGCTGTTGTTTCAAACAGCGAAGATCAATCATCCAGAAAAGCGCTTAGCCTTCAATAAATTTATCGACCATGTGAAGCTAAATCACATCGAGAACGTGACATTTAAGGAGCATGGCCGAATCAGTGGCAAATTCAACGCTAACGTCGAAGATGGACAGACTTTTGAAACGGTCGGCGACACTTCCTCCGAGTTCTACGTAAAACTTCTTTCCGAGCACAACATCACACCCAACTATGAAATCGATCAGGGCAATCCGCTTTGGATGCAGTTCTTGATCGGCTGGGGCCCGATGCTGGTGTTTTTGGTTCTCCTCGTATTCTTCCTCCGGCAAATTCAAGTGAGCGGCGGCAAGGCAATGCAGTTCGGCCGCTCGCGTGCGAAGCTCTTGACCGAAGGGCACACGAAAGTGAATTTTAACGATGTCGCAGGTTGCGATGAGGCGAAGGACGAGCTGAAGGAGATCGTGGAGTTCTTGAGAGATCCGAAAAAATTTACTCGCCTCGGGGGCCGTATCCCAAAGGGCGTCTTGCTAGTGGGGAGTCCGGGTACCGGAAAAACTCTACTTGCGAAGGCCGTGGCTGGAGAAGCCGGAGTGCCCTTTTTTAGCATCAGCGGATCGGATTTCGTGGAGATGTTCGTCGGTGTAGGTGCCTCGCGCGTAAGAGATCTCTTCGAGCAGGGAAGAAAGCATGCCCCCTGTATTATCTTTATTGACGAGATCGATGCCGTCGGACGGCAGCGGGGAGCGGGCTTGGGTGGCGGCCATGACGAGCGAGAGCAGACTTTGAACCAGCTCCTTGTCGAGATGGATGGTTTCGATTCAAAAGAAGGCGTGATTCTCGTTGCGGCGACAAACCGTCCCGACGTTTTAGATCCGGCATTGCTTCGGCCGGGCCGCTTCGATCGAAATGTCGTCGTTGCGAAGCCCGACGTGCGCGGTCGAGAAGGGATTTTGAAGGTCCATACGAGAAAAACACCGCTTTCCAAGGACGTCGAACTTTCTGTCATTGCGCGCGGGACGCCTGGCTTTTCCGGAGCCGACTTGCAAAATTTAGTGAATGAAGCGGCTCTTCTGGCAGCTCGCCGTAACAGAAGCGTTTTGTCGATGCAAGAATTTGAACTCGCGAAGGACAAAGTTCTCATGGGCACTGAGCGTAAATCGATGCTCATTGGGCCTGAGGAGAAAAAAGCCATCGCTTATCATGAAGCGGGCCACACTATAGTGGGAAGATTCCTCCCAGGTTTGGATCCTATCCACAAAGTCACGATCATTCCCCGAGGGATGGCGCTTGGAGTGACTCAGACTCTGCCCCAGGAAGATCAGCTAACACTCTCCAAGACGAAGGCGGAGAATATGATTTCATTCCTGATGGGTGGGGGAATTGCGGAGTCTTTGGTCTTGGGCCAGCAGACGACAGGTGCCAGTAATGATATCGAGCGAGCGACTGAGCTTGCGAGAAAGATGGTATGCGAGTGGGGAATGAGCGAAGCAATTGGTCCTGTGGCTATTGGGAAAAAGGAAGAAAATGTATTTTTGGGCCGCGAGATCCATCAATCGTCGCACCTGAGTCAAAAGACGGCCGAAGTCGTGGACGCTGAAATCCGACGTTTCATCATGAAAAACTACGAACGGGGCGTGGAGATTTTGCAAGCCAGGATGGAAATCTTACACCGGCTCGCCCAAGCCCTTCTGGAGAGAGAATCCCTGGATAGATTTGAGATTGAGCTTGTGATCGAAGGGAAACCCTTACCCGTATTGGCTCCCGCGAATCCCAGCCCCGAAGCCGATGCTGAAAAGAAAAATATCGCCTTCGGAAAGACCGCGTCAGAAGTCGCTTAGGAAATGTGAAGATAGCGTTAAGGCTATAATTCTCTTAACTAATCCTACTGAAATGACGATAAGCAGAAGGAGGAGTGTGCCTTTTGCTCGAGTTTCTCGCCAATGTTCGAGAGATTGTGCGCTGGCAGGATCTGGTCGACATCCTGCTCGTGTGCATCATCGTTTACCGCGTGCTCTTGCTTATCCGCGGCACGCGCGCGGTACAGATGCTGACCGGCTTCGGCATCATCTTAATTTTCTATTATCTGGCCGAGCGGATGATGTTTCACACGCTGCATACGATCCTTGTCGAATTTTTCAATAATCTGATCTTGATCCTCATCATTGTTTTCCAGGATGAAATCCGAAAGGCGCTGACACAAGTCGGTCGCAACCCCTTCTTTACGAGCACGAATACGATTGAGGAGGTGGCCATCATTGAAGAGATTTGCCAAGCGGCGCATCAGCTGGCGAAGCAAAATATCGGAGCGCTCATAGTCTTGGAGCGGGAAACGGGCTTAAAGAATTACATTGAAGCCGGGACCATTCTTGACTCTAAGGTGACCTGCGATCTCTTAGCCAGCATTTTTCACCCTAGCTCTCCCATCCATGATGGCGCCGTGATTATTCGTAACTCGAGAATCTCCTCGGCCGGGTGTCTATTGCCTATTTCTCGGGATCCGGCGATCAATAAGGAGCTGGGAACGCGGCATCGAGCGGCACTTGGCCTCACTCACGAAACAGACGCCGTGGTCGTGGTGGTTTCCGAAGAACGAGGGGAGATGTCGCTAGTACACCACGGAACGATGATTCGGGATTTGGATTTAAATGGCCTGCGCCAGCAGCTTCTGGAACTTTTGGGCCTTAGAAAGTACGATACACACCAGGAAAAGGAAAAGTTGAGTGGGAAATGAGCGATAGAGCAACAATGCAATTTAGTGAAAGCTTGGCATTGAAGGCGGTAAGCCTTCTTCTTGCGCTCATTCTTTGGATCACGATTCTCGGGTTTAAGAGGGAAGAGATTCGAAAGAATGTGAAGCTCGAGCCCTTACTCCCGCCCGGAATGGTGATTATCAACAAGATTCCCTCCGCGATCCAATTCACTCTCTCCGGGCCGCGCGTCGTTTTGAAAAATATTGAAAAGAAGCTTCCTCCCATTCGCCCTGATCTTCGCCGTACGCGAGAGACCACTATTAGTTTCTCGATTAGTGAGGACTTATTGGGCGATTTAGGCAACGGGGTGAGGGTGACAAGTTTCTACCCTCCCAAGATACTGATTCGTCTCGAAGAGGTGGTGGAACGCTATATCCCCGTCAAGGCAACGTGGAAGGGCAATCCGGGAGAGGGGTACGAGATAGGGCCCATCAAAGTGACCCCTTCGAAAGTGGCTGTATCGGGGCCCAAGGGGCTTTTGCAGCTCGTAGATGCGGTGGGCACCGAGCCTATCGACATCGAAGGGCTTAAGGGAACGAAGGAATTTGAAATTCCGGTGGAAGTGGATAACACGCAGGGTTTTGATCTTTCCCGAGAGAAGGTCGTAAAGGTAAAACTCACCACTCGCAAGGTTTCGCAGTAAATGGACAAGAAAAAAGAAAAGGAAATCCCAGGCGCCTCCAACGGAATCGGCACCTCCTCGTTCAAAGAAAAGCTCTTCGGAACGGACGGTGTTCGGGGAGTGGCCAATCAGCTTCCGATGACGAGTGAAGTGGCCATGGCGATTGGCCGTGCGACGGCGTTTCTATTTTGCCGCAAAGACAACAAGGGCCTGCCGAAGAACATGAAGGTGGTGATAGGGAAAGATACACGCCTTTCCGGCTACATGCTAGAAAACGCCCTTTCCGCGGGCTTTTGCTCCATGGGGGCAAGAGTGTTTTTGGTGGGGCCTTTACCGACGCCCGGAATTGCCTTCATTACACGAAGCATGCGGGCCGATGCGGGTGTGGTCATCTCTGCTAGCCATAATGCCTTTCATTATAACGGGATCAAGATTTTCGACCGAAATGGCTTTAAGCTTCCCGACCAAAAAGAGCACGAAATTGAGCAAGCGATGTATTCGGAGGAGCTTGAGAAGTACCGCCCGACAATGGAATTCGTGGGAAAAGCTTCTCGAATCGACGATGCTTTAGGCCGTTATATTGTTTACATCAAAAACACCTTTCCCGAGGAGCTCACCTTAGATGGCATTCGCGTGGTATTGGATTGCGCGAATGGGGCCGCCTATAAGCTAGCGCCTATTGTTTTCGAAGAGCTGGGGGCTGAAGTGTTTCCCATTCATTGTTCACCGAATGGAAGAAATATTAATGATGCCTGTGGGGCAGTTTACCCCCAAGCCATGAGCAAAGCAGTACACCAACATCGCGCCGAGATTGGAATTGCCCTGGACGGAGACGCCGACCGATTGATTCTGGCCGATGAAACCGGGGATATCGTGGACGGAGATCAGATTCTCGCCATCTGTGCCTTGCACATGCTTAAGGAAAACATGCTACGGGATAAGACAGTCGTCATTACCCCGATGAGCAACATGGGGCTGGAAGTGGCAATTCGAAAGGCTGGCGGGAAGGTTGTTAAGGCCCCCGTCGGAGATCGCTATATCGTCGAGTCCATGCGCCAGCACAATCTGAATTTGGGTGGGGAGCAATCCGGTCACATTATTTTTCTCGATCACAGCACTACGGGGGATGCCTTGGTGGCGGCTTTAAAGGTACTCGCCATTATGAAGAAGACCGGGAAAAAGCTCTCCGAGCTCAAACAGCAAATGAATCAGTACCCGCAGGTGCTCGAGAATGTTTTTGTTCGGAGCAAGGAAGATTTGAAGCAATTCCCTAAAATTGTGGGTGCTATCAAGAAGGTGGAAGAGGCTTTGGGGGAGAATGGAAGAGTCCTGGTCCGTTATTCTGGCACCGAGCCGCTTGCTCGCGTGATGGTCGAGGGCGAGGATTTTCAAAAGATTCGCGAGTACGTCCAAGAAATCGCTCACACCATCCGCGCCCAATTAGGTTGAATCTGCGAGGTTCAAGGGGCCGTGGCAATCTCGTCGTAGTAGCTCGAATGGATGAGTTTGCTTCGCTTCGCTCGCAATTTCATTTAATATAACTCTAATGGAAGCACTTCTGACC
>JAHFAF010000179.1:6553-8625 GCA_023250715.1 Pseudobdellovibrionaceae bacterium
CTGCGGAACTGACCGCGGCCGATCAGCATACGATCGCTCAGCTTGGCATCCCCGAACTTGTCCTCATGGAGCACGCTGCTCTTGCCGTAGCAAAACGTCTTGGGAAACGTTTCAGCACGCTGTTACCCCGAACATCGGGCGTCATCTTGGCCGGGGGCGGAAATAATGGCGGTGATGCGCTCGCGGTCGCGAGGCTTTTGCACCAGAGGGGAGTCTCAAACTCATCCATTTTTCTACTCACCCCGCTTGAAAAACTTTCTCCCTCGGCGGCCCAGCAATGGAAAATTCTGCAACATTTGGGATGCTCGGCTCAGCCCATGGAAGCGCTTGAATCCCGATTGGCCTCGGCGGACTGGGTAATCGACGGAATCTTCGGTACAGGTCTAACTCGGCAGGTGGAGGGAGTTTTTCGAAAGGTAATTCATTCGGTGAATGCGGTGGCCGAGAAAAAATGGGTCATCTCAATCGATCTCCCAAGCGGTTTGAGCGCGGACACGGGAGTGGCGTTGGGAGCTGCCGTAAAAGCGTCCGAGACGGTGACTCTAGGCTTTTTCAAGAAGGGATTAGTGACGGGAGAAGCGGCCGATTATACCGGACGAGTTTGGTTAGCGCCCATTCAAATTCCGCGGGCCATTCCAGGCGTTTCTCCTTCCTCTTTTCTATTTTTAAATAAAGATGCAGAACATTTGCCGCCCAGGCGGGCTTCCGGTCACAAGGGAAATTACGGGCATGTTTATGTATGGGCGGGAGAGGCGGGAAAGCAAGGCGCAGCAGCCGTGAGCGCTCGAGGAGCTCTGAGAGCTGGGGCGGGCTTAGTGACCCTCATCGGAAGAATGGGGGATGTAGAAGGAATCCGGCCAAGGCTCATGCCCGAGATCATGACCAAGGCCTGGGATGAGAACCTCCTTCAAACGGATTTGAAAGGTTGCGTGGGTGCCGTAGGCCCGGGGATGGGAACAGAGGCCGATGCGGCGAAAGTTTTAGAGATCCTTCTTAAAGGAACTCTTCCTCTGGTAATCGACGCGGACGCCTTGAATCTCTTGGCACTTCACCCAGAAAGATTACGCCCCATGCTTCGGCGCCGAGCTCCTGAACAAACGGTCCTGACTCCTCATCCGAAAGAAGCTTCTCGCCTCTTAGGAAAAGAAGTCGCTGAGATCCAGGCGAATCGTTATCTGGCGCTCCAGTCTTTAATCGAGCAATTCGGTTGCTGGGTAGTATTGAAAGGGAAGGGGACCCTGATTGGTGGCCCCTCCCAACCGACGATTGCCGTCACGGCCGGAGATTCTGGACTCTCCAAGGGGGGGACAGGAGATCTTCTCACTGGGATTGCATCGAGCCTTCTCGCTCAAAACCTTCCCATTCAGCAAGCCCTTCCGCTTGCGGCCTATCTACACGGGCGTGCGTCCGAAATAGTTACGGAAGCCTTCGGGCACGAGCGATCCACTCTGGCTACCGATATTGCCGAGACCTTGCCAATGGTGTTTAAAGAGCTCGAATGCAGCAATATAAAGTCTCTCTCTTAGAACTGGAAAGTTTTGCCGAAAAATTTATTGCGCGGCACACGCATGCTACTGTCGTTGGCCTTGCGGGCGAGTTAGGTGCGGGAAAGACCACCTTTGTCCGAAGCGTAGTGAGTGTTCTCGCCGGTTCGGGGAATATTTCAGTCCCTAAGGTAATTAGCCCTACTTTTGTCTTTCATCAGTCATTCGCGAAACTTCCGCGAGCTGTCGAGCACTTTGATCTTTACCGTTTGGAAAAGGCGGGAAGAGCATCCTTAATCGAGATTGGATACTACGATGCTCTCGATCGGGCGCGGCAGGGGAATGGGTTTGTCTTCGTGGAATGGCCCTCCCACGTGGAGGATTTAAGTCTCCTCGAACTTGATATTCATTTGAATTGGGAGCTTTTTCCGGACTCACGGATCATACGGGAATCGACCCGCTAGAAACCCAGATCCGCGGATTCAAGGGCCCTGTTCGACCCACGATACGTCTCGTGAGGCTTTCCCACCTTGGTCGAACAGCGCTGTTGCAATACAGAATCAGAGTCACCTCGCGGGTGAGACGCAT
>JAHFAF010000525.1 GCA_023250715.1 Pseudobdellovibrionaceae bacterium
TGGCGCAGGGTATCTTTTTTCTTGGTTTTAAGGAGTAGCAGCTCGCAGAGCCGTTGCTTGAATTCATAGATTTCTTTCAGTACGCAATTACTATCCAGATAGCTTTGTAGCTTGGGCTTTTGTTCGGGCGTAAGATTTTTTTCATGTCTTCGCATGAGAGAAAGAAGCCCTCGATTTTTTCTCCCTGTTGGGTCAAGTAATTGCCACGCCTTTAAAAAATGCTGATTCACGAGCCGGACCACATGAAACCTATCGGCCACGATCAGAGCGTTGGGAAAGTGCTCTTTTACAATCTGACGATACGTTTCGGATAAATCCATCACGGCAATCCTGGTGCGGTATCGCGCGGGGATCCCGCAAATCTCCTTCAGATACTCATCGGCAACTCCGAAAGTACCAATTTGCCGTTTCTCTTTCCGTGGTGACCGAAGAACAGGAAGATTCACAAGCCATCGAAAGGCAATCTTCGCATCCGACGGGTTTTACAGTATAGGACGATCTCTGCGTAAACCGAACCTTGACGCCTTCTCCTTCCCGAGTCACATAGGCATAGCGGTTTTCCCACATGGTTTTAGGCTCAGCATTGAAGTACCGAAAATCTCCAGGGTTAAATACCCCATGGCCTTGCCATCCTGAAATTATGGTTTCGGTGTCGCCGTACTTAAGTGAGATCGCTCCGACACTGTAGAGGTACCTTAGAATTCCTTGATCACGAATCACCAGTTGAAGGTTTCTTCGTTCATCCTTATCAACATCGACAACTGCGGCGCCATTCTCACAATCGAACATTTTTTCCCAAGTAGCGGCTTGGGCAAGACCAGAAACTAACAGACTAATCACCAGACAAATTGTTTTCATCCTTCCTCCATACGCGACGGAATAGATTCCCCGTCTAAAACCAACGTATCGATTCCAATCGGAAAAAGGGACTTACAGTTTCCTGAAGATTTCGTCATCTTAGTCGCGAGACTCCTCAAACAAGGTGTCTTTAGAGCCTAAAGGGATAAGAACTCTTAAGGTAATGTGCGGCCATCGAACTTTAAGTCTTTAAAGAACGTCACGCTGTCGTTCTTAGTCCAAAGACCAACTTTGCCAGCACCCTTGATTTTATCGTTCTCGGCTTCAAGTGTCTTTTTCCCGTCAAAGGTTACCGTAAAATGGCTCCCCTGAAAGTCCACCCGTAGGGTGTGCCAGCGGTTGGACTCGACTTCGGCCATTACGCTTTGAAAGGCGCGTCTCTTTCCATCGGTGGTGTGATAAAGAGTCAAATTCTTTTCGAGCGCGTTCGCGCGCGCGATGTAGTAGTTATTTCCATCCTTAAACCGAAAGAGGATTCCCCCTGCCTGATCCTCTTTTCCGGAGACGAGCTTAAACTTCACTTCCGCCCATCCGTCCGAGAGAGAGGAATCATTCTTAATGCACCATGGGAATTGACCCACGGCCGATTGCTTTAGAACATCTTGTTCGATTGTCCACCTTTCCATTCCGCTTCCAGTTACCCCAGTAGTCCATTCCGAAGGCATTTTGCCGGATTTAAATGACTCAAAATGGATTTGCTCAAGGGAAAATCCTGGCCCCGCAAGAAGTAGAAACAAAAGAGATAGGGTGACCCACTTGCCCATGATCATTGAAATACCGTTTCCTGCGCCTGAAGGGTGATGCGGAAAATCGAGCCACTGCCCTCGGGGCTTTCCAGTTCCAAATTTCCATCATTGATTTCAACCGCCCATTTGGCGATAGAAAGCCCAAGCCCAAAACCGCCAAGATCGCGGGCGCGCGATTGATCTACCCGATAAAAGCGATCGAAGATTCGTGATTGCTCATCTGTCGGAATTCCGGGTCCGTGATCCTCAACTTCAAGCACAGCTTTTCCGTTCCGTCTCTCCACCCTCACTTCTATCATCGAATCCTGAGGGCTGTACTTGATGGCATTATCGACGAGATTGATAACCGCTTGTCTAAGTAGTGTCGAATCCACGGAAGCAAAGACTGATCCCCGTGATGATACGTTGAGTTTCTGATTCTTTTCCTCGGCCAGTACGCCAAGGTGCTTTACGACGTCTTTTGCAAGATCCTCCAAGTTTTCTGCCCTAGCATTTTTCCTAATTTGCCCCGCATCGGCCCGAGATAGCGTGAGGAGACTATCGATAAGTTGCTGCATGCGATCCGATTCTTCGAGCATGCTCGCCACGGTCTCAAAGCAATTATTGTGCTGCTTCTGTCGCAAGTAAACTTCCCCTACGCTACGAAGAGCGGTAAGTGGAGTTCTTAACTCGTGCGACGCATCCGAGCTAAAGCGCTTCATCTGCTCAAAGGATCTTTCAAGGCGAGCGAAAGCTTCATTAAACGTTCCAGCTAAATGCCCCAATTCATCATCGGGATTTTCGACCGGTAGTCTTTCCGTAAGTTTGTCCGCCGTAATGGTCTTGGCCCGATTCACCATCTTTCCAATGGGGGCCAATAACCGGCGCGCTAAGAAGTATCCCCCAAGCCCGGAGATTCCAATTGCTACCGGCAAAGCTAGGGCGATGATTAACATGAGTGCCGCAAGCTCGCGATGAACCGTTTCTAAAGACCTCGCGACGCGAATGATAGCGGGAAGAGTGCCAATGGTGTGTTGGCCACAAAACGTGCGAATGGCGCCAAGTCCGGGCACGTCTAGTGTCTCGGAGTGATAGCGTTGATTAAGACAGGCGCCTGCGGATAAATTCGATTGAA
>JAHFAF010000180.1 GCA_023250715.1 Pseudobdellovibrionaceae bacterium
CGTGTACGGAATGCCCCTTGGCGCCATTGGAGCCACGTACGATAAGAAATGGCTCCATTTTGATGCGTTCAAAACATCTACCGAAGCGCTTTTGAACCTAATGGAACAGCCCGTTACCGATGCAAACTCGATGGTACGCATTGAACAGAACTATCGAAACCTTTTGCGCCGTGCGGATGTCCGGTCGGAAAAAATCCTCGACGGTAATTTAGGTTTCATTGCCGCGGGCGAAAACCTACTCACTTTCTTGGGTGGAAAGCGCAATGAAGCGCAATCCGCTCAGATGATGTTACGCCTTTTGGCAGCCGACCTTTACGAAGAGCGATTGCTCCTCGAGCTAGGCGATTTACAACAGATGAAGGAACGGTATCGTCAACGGTACTACGCCACAGAAGAGGATGAAGTCTTCTACCGTAAAGCACAGATGGCCTACGACAGAAGCATCGATGCAAAGGCGATTACTGAGATCTACACCGAGAAGGACCGAACCGAGATGATCAAAAAGATCCTCGGCGAAGATTCGGATGCGTTCGGCCAAGCGGGTTTCGGCACGGGTGAGAATCTTCGCACAAAGTACGCTTCCGTCATCAATCATATGGAAACAAAGCAAGAAGAGCTTCTTCTTGCCGAGCAAAAGGAAGCCGCAATCGCCAACGCGACTAACCCCAATAATAAGTTCCGGGCGGCAGTCGAGACTCGCAAACGAAGACTGTAAAAGAAAGACGGAGTCGCGATGTCATTCGGGGGGAAATTTATTCTGTTAAGTCTGGGGCTCTGCCTTACGGCAGAGCTCTGGGCATCAGGTAACGGAGTTTGCAACGGCAGATCCCTGCCCTCCGATCGCGATCGCAAGTGGCGCAATCACTATCTCGCTTGTTCGAGCGACGTGAGTCACTTCCTGCGTGAGCCCATGCTCCTACCCGAAGCCGACCGAAAGAAATGGGCTGACCTAAGCACCAAGGCCCGCGCTCTTAAAAACAAAGAATACCGCGAAGAGATGCAGGCGCTGGGACAGAAACTCCCCCTCATCGAGTGGAATGGCCGCCTGCTTTATGAAACCGTTGAGCATTGGGATTGGACGGCCTGGGAGTATGGGGCAGACCCCGTCTGCGGCTACGACGAGCACACCACGTGCTACACGGACAAGGATGGTAAAGAACAATGCACGACGACCTACACCATGCGCTCCTGCTGGCACGATGTAGATCATTCTGAGAGTCGACACTGTTCAAATGAAGTTCTTCCCTTCAATGCAAATTTCCACCGTCCCACGACTCAGCAGTGGGGTCCCGACGCTGCAGGCGTCACCTATTACGACGAGCTTCCCAATAAGTACGATTTACTCCCGGGCGAATCCGAGGACGTCCAAATTTACAACACTGGGAATGGATTATTTTCCAGTGGCGACAGCATGAAGCCTTACGTTGCGGTCGGAGACGCGTGGAATAAGTATAAGTTCGATATTCAGCCCACCTCGATGGCCTGCGTGTTCGGTGGCGGTGGATACCATTTGAACGTCATCGTCTATACGGAAGGGTGCACGAAAAAGAGAAGCCCAAACCCCTTTCGGCTTCCGGTAAACCGTTTTGGCAAAGACGTTGAGCCCATTCAGTGGACGATGGATCACTCGATGGCCCATGGCTTACTCTTTAGCGATGCCAGTGCCGTCGTCATCTCCTCCATGGCGAGAAATTCTCGAGCCTTCGGCCAGGAAGCGGAAATAGCAAAAGCGGAGGCCGAGCAATCTAGAAAAGCAGTCGGGTCTAATCAGAAGGAAGTAAAAGAGGCCAACGAATCCGGCTTTGATAAAGACACTCGTTTTCGCTTGAAGCTTATCAAGGTCATCGATTGGGCGCGCGATGTGCGAACGACCGAGAATTTCTATGGCAGAGGTGCCCAATTCGCAAAGGGTGCAAAGAGCGAGCATTACGAAGTGGATCTTCAAGACTTCTACCATGCGAGTGGCCCCTGGTCGGATAGGCTCTGGCACTGGGTCACGTCGAACGCGGAGCCGGGCTACAAATATGAATTTCGCCTTTCCATGTATCAAAAGGGAGTGCCCTTCTATTACCAAGAAGAGGATTTTTACGTTGGCGGAGAAAACAACTGGTTCAGCAAGGAACTTCCGATCGCATTTGAGATTCCGACCACCGCAAGCGACCACCGCGGGGGCACTCAAAAATTGGCCGATTACTACGGTAAGGGCGTTGGCCACAAGCTAAACCCGATGAATTTTGTGCGCGCCTGGTGGTCTTTTTTTACGGAATGAGGATTTAAGATGAGACTCATTTGCCTAGTAGCTTTAGTGCTTTCGATCGAAGGGTTAACGGCCCCCTTTGCGAAGTATCGCGCGCAGTTGAGTAAGCCCGTCGACCAGGCTCGTCTGCAAAAAGATGCCCTGGAGAGAGTGAGGACCCTTCGTAAGCTCATGGGGACTGAAAACCTCAAGTATCCCGCTCTTGGGCAGAGTAGCTTTACAGTGTTAAAGGGCAGCCAGCTCGTAAATGGAAACAAAAAGACTTCCTCCGGAATTTTGAAAATCCTTTTGGGACGCACGGCGGAGGAATTACGCGAGCAGGAAGAAGAAGGGGCGCCCGCGCCGTTCGACCCCAGCAAATTCGATTTTGAAATCGATCAGGATCGGATGCAGCGCCGCTATGCCTTTTGCGAAAAGAAGCTGGGCAAGGACTACGCGCAAGTAGTTCAAGAGCTTCTCTACGACAAACTTTACTCGACGAATCAAGCAGGCCCCTCTGGTCCCGCATTTGACCTCGAGAGAAAGCTCGTCGCGGAGCTTAGGCCCCTTATCCCCGCCGCCATTACGAAAAAACTGGGACTTCTCTCCTCTGTCGATTTTGTCGACGGAAGAATTATTAAGGTCTATTTCACGGCCGGTAATTTTGAGTACCCACTAAGCTATTCCATTCTCAGCACATTTCGCACGCAAAGAGATAAATACTTTCTCATCACGTTAGAGTGCCTACGCCACCACTTGGATACCAAGGCGACGGAAAAGAAGCCTGCCGATGCGGGTTACCAGAGTGTCGCGCAGTACCTACTCCCCGTTGTCACCGAGCGTTTGAAAGTGGCGGGTACTATTCACAGTCTCTTGAAGACGCTTTCTCGCGAAGAGGAACACGCGCTATTGGATCTCTTTTTGGCACTTCAGGACGGCGAATTACCCGCATCGGAAGAAATGCAGATTCCTGATGACCCGAAAAAGTGGAACGTGGGAGATGCGCCGCCTTCCTTCCCGGCCTTTGCTTATCAAAGATCGGACAATGCGATTCGAAATCGAAATTCTTTTCTGGATTCGAGAAAATTCAGCCTTGCGAAGAGAGATTCTGTCTCCGCACTCCTGAATGAGAGAAAAGCTGCTCAGGCGATGGCACCAGTCGAAGAGCTTCTAGCAGATTATCAGTTTTATAAGCTCTATTTTGATCAAACCGAACAATTGATGGATTTCCTCATTGAAGAAAAACACCGCGAGGCGATTGAGAAGAAGATTCTAAAAGACATGGGGGGCAACTAATCGTGGGGCATGGATTCAGAGTAACAGCGTGGTCGGTTATCGTCTCGCTCCTTCTTCCGTTGACTGCCGTTTGGGCAGAAACCGAGGAGGAAGCCCTTGCTAAAGAGGCCGAACGCATTGAGAAAGCCTACAATAGCTTTACCGACGAGGACTACGAGAGAATGAAGGGCGGCGGCATTATTCGCAATGTCGTCGATGACGCCTATTCCGTGATGGAAAGGCTCCCTTTGATTGGAGAAGCTACTCGCAACTTCCGGGATACCGATGCGCGTGGATTTAGCGAGCAAGAGTTGACTGCTTACTTAAATACTCCTTCCCCCCAGAAGAACACGCAACAGCTCATGAAGACCCTAATGAGAGAACATATTGGCTACATTCAACGGGTCGCCGCAGCCGATATTCCCATGGAAAAAAAGGCGGAACTCGTCCAAAAGGTAAACGGATCTTTTTCAAAGAGCTTCACTACAATGACGAGTTACTTTGACAACTACATCGAGGGCCCAGAGTCCCTTGCCGAAAGAAGGGGAAGCTACGGTCCCGGCGCGTGGGAAGCGACAAAGGCCGTTACGACTTGGTCCAGAGATTGGCTCTTGCACAAGGGTCAATACATCATCCGAGAGGTCACCGCTCTATTCCGAGGTGAAGCCATTCCCCTCCCCTTTATCCAAGGCCGTCAGGAGCGGCGTACGGATACCGTCCAGGCTCTTGCTTCGGATATTCGCCATGCCGTCCGTGCGGAAGCGGCACGAGTGCGGCAACTTCAAGGTGGAACAATTCGAAGTCCAGGAGATTTGGTTTTAGCCACCCGAGACGCCATGGAAAAAGCGATGGGCCGTGGGGACGATCGTAATGCCGAGCAAGTCGCGATGTCCGTCGTCGCCATCGAAGAGATGCTTAAAGCTACCGAAGGGTCCGAGACGGTTCAATACGGGATGCGCCAGCGTTGGGTGCGCCGTTGTTACATGGGATTAGCTCTCTTGGCGTTTTATTTTGGAGGTCCCGAGGTGGGGCCTATTTTCGGGTGGACTCTTGGCTTTGCGGAAAGAACCACCGTCGGACCCATTCTCGCTATGATTCAATGGACGGGCCTAGCGCTATGGGCCGGCCGTTCTCGTCGACAAAACTCAGGGCTCGACTATCACAAATCCTTGTACGGCGGTATTTTGCCGGTAAATCTCCCCCTCGTCGGACGGCGCGGCCTTTATGACGAGCTTCACGCTCTAGAAATATCTCCTGCACTTGCGCCAGTAATCCCGGGTTGTCGTGCGGTCTATGGAGCGGCCGGTGGAGAGGCCGTCGTGGTGGCCCCGGCGAAACCGCGAAGAACCTTCAATCGTAGCCGCTAGGTCTCACTTGCTTTGACCATTTCCTTAAGGCCAATATTTTTCGAGCTTAGCATCACAGCCTGGGACGGACGTCGTCGCCCGCAGGGAACGAAAGGTTTCGAATTGTCTGCCTACGGTGTTTTGCGGACTGCACTCAACCCGCCAGGATTCCCCCGTCCGGGTATTTTCATAAATGCACAGATTTGAAAATTGTTGTCGGTCCATGCGGAAAACTTCTCGACTGTCATCTAAGTATCTGACGGAGGACAAAAATATAATCCCATTATAAAATGACCCATCAAGAGAATTGGCAAAAACAATTTCTTTCGCAACTCCGGAATGCATCTCTCCATTCGAGGAAAAATTATAACTAGTTTCCGTCAGGCCAAAGTCTCTAAAGTAGCGTCCCGTGAGCACAGAACGCGTATCGATGCGTACGTGAGAGCCCTCATCGGTCAGAGGGCAATTCGGATCAAAGGCCGGCATGCTTCGAATTTCCTCCTTAATGCTGTATTCCTGAATATTCCAGCACATGGCTTGCGACATGTCGGAATTCGGAGGTCCGGAATTTATTCCCCCGCTGAAGTCTTGGACGGAGACTTTGTAATAGGTGTCCGTTGTGGTCGTTTTGATCTTGATACGCCCTTCATTCACGATGGATTCCACCACAGATCGCTGCCTTCCATCCGCAAAGGTGATTCGGCTAATTTCCCGCGTGCCGAGGGTAAGACCATCGGCACAGTTTCTATTCAGATGAATAGTCGCGGCAATCGAGCTCGTTTCAGCCGGTGGTAGAATTTTGGGCGTTGTTCCGGAGGGAATCAGAAAGTTGAGCGTACTTTCAAAAATATTTTCCCCGTTGTCGCAGTCGGCACATGCCGTTTCCTCTTCCCCAAAAGCGACAGAGACGAGGCTAAGATAGAGAAATATTCCTAGGCACAAAGAAATGGAGCGGCTCTTCATTTTCAGACTCCTTGATTGACCGGGACTGACCGGCGTTTTCTTCTCTGCCTGTATTTTGCTTTTAGATGGTTGCCGGACAGTTGCACGCGGGTAAAGAGCGTTAACTAATTGATATCAATAACTTATCAAGTGTGGACAAGTGTGGGGAAATGCAAAAAAAAAGGGCGACGGACCGAAGTCCGCCGCCCTCGCACATCACGGAAATTTTACCACTTCGCGCCCAACAAGAGGCGGACATCGTGGCTAGATGCAGCCGCGAGCTTCTTGCTGACGTTCATGAAGTCGTAGAGCAAACGAACGCGGAGTTTGTCGGAGTAGTTTTTCGTTAACCCTACACCGATGTCCATGTCGCTGTTGGTCCCGTTGTTGTTCAACTGCCACTTTGCGCTGAAGTTTGCCATCCCAAGATCGAAACCGGGCTCGGCATAGACAGACCATGTCTTCGCCGTCGCAGCCGTTTTCTGGGACGTATAGACGAATTCAGCATTCGCCCACCACGCTCCGGACTTCAACATACCGCCGCCGCTCAAGCCGAGATTGTCCGCGCCCCGGCCAAAATAGGCCGACACGACGGGAGTGAAGGTCATATCCCCACTCTTCATCTCGTACCACCAACGAATCGCTTCCGCGGGGGTCTTGTTTTCGCCCGCGATATTCGCGCGGTGACCGTCCACGATCGCGATCTCAGTCGTACCCGGGATGTAATCGGTCAAGGTGAACTTGAATCCGACATCATAGGTGTAACCGAGGGTATTCGCGTTAGTATAAGCGCCGCTGTAGTAGTAGGTGGCGGAATCGAACCTACTAGTCAGGCTCTCCATTCCGAAGGGCATCATAAAGTGACCGACTGCCGTGGTTAGGCCGTCCGCACATTTATGCTCCAGGTACGCGGCATTGTTGGCGAACGCAAAAGCCGTTCCCGGAGCCGCGTTGGTCGACGTCAACCTCGCGCCGGAGAAGTAGACGGCGCTATTCGCCGCCGCTCCGCCCGCTAAGCCACCGCCATCACCCACCGCAAACGCGTTGCCTACGACAACTTTTAACTTATCCGAAACTTCATAAGTCATGTTCATTGTTGCGGCATCGAGAATGAAGTGGGAAGACGATGCTCCGGTGGTGAAATTCAGAGCCCAACCACCTTCAATCGTTCCCCCCATCGACATCCCTTTTCCTTCATGACCCGCCTTGTGATCGGCAAAAGCGCCAGAAGCACAGATCATCCCGATCAGGGCTAACTTTACCCATGTCTTTGTCATATCTCCTCCTTGATTGATTTCCATTCGCATCCCTTAACTGGTGAAAATTTTTTCTAGTCGACTCAAGAGAACCGTAGAAACCTTTCACAGTGATGTGCACGTTAAGAGTAATGTATGGTAACTAATGGTAATATACATCACCCTCTATCGACGGCAAGCGCATTCTAGAAAGTGACTAACGCATCGCGCTGATTCGGAAGCCGATTTTATCGACGATACGGAAGGTCAAGAACTTCCAATACTCAACCCACCAATGACCAAGTGCCTCGAGAGAAAACTCTTGAAGAGATGCGACAGGGTAAATCCAATACTCGTACTGAGGTAAGATTTTCTTAAAGAGCGCAAGCGCACGGGGACAATGGTAGTCCGAGGTAACCAAGATCACGCGCTTCATCGATCGCGCGGCCAGAAGATTTCCCGACTCCTCCGCGTTTTCAACCGTGGAACCCGAACGCGGCTCGAGCAGGATGCGCGACCAAACATCTTGAATGTTAAAAATGGCATCCCCTTGATTGTTAGCGAGATCCTTTAAGGTAATATTTTTCCCGGTTCCCGAAATGATGAGTAGCGGACTCAAGCGCAATTTCAAGAGCTCGATGGCTCGCGGAATGCGGTGCTCCCCCCCAGTCAGTACCACGATGGCCTCGTCCGCAGCAGTACTCTCCGGCAGACGCTTTATCCCTTGAAAGGAAAGCTCGGTATATTTCTCGGTGAGTTTCCAAAAGCGACTCAGGTCCCAAAGCCCTAAGAAGCCGAGCACGAGACAGACCCCAATAAGAAGCCCCCCTCGTTTGAATCTGGTGCGCGAATCCCAACTCTCCATCACCCCCAAACTCTAGCTCAACAATCCCCTTGAAATCAGCCAGTTTTTTCACTACAACGTGGAATTCGATTGGACTTCAAAGTAAGGGGATACCCGTGGCCAGACGTTGCGCTTATTGCGAAAAATCGCCGGTAGTTGGTAACAAGATCAGCCATTCGAACATCAAAACTAAGACTAAGCACTTCCCAAACTTGCAAAAAATTCGGGCATTTATCGATGGATCCACCCGAAGCGTTTACGCCTGCACCCGTTGTCTTCGTAGCGGCTTCGCAGTAAAGCCCCCCGTACGCCGCATCCCTGTTCAGGTTGCCCAGAGCTAAGCGCTGCGCTCCTGGTCTTTTCTTGCACTTTCCTTTTGACCAAACATTTTAAGGGGAAAGCAATGCAAGAGCTCACATTTGGAAACTCAAAGCCCTTCGCCGAGTGCGTGGAAAGGGCGGATCGTTATTCCTCCCACGCCTGGCCCCTCTTAATCTTGGGAGAAACCGGGGTCGGGAAAGAGCTCATTGCCCGTCGCGTCCACGAACGTTCCCCCCGTGCTTCCCATTTATTTCTTCCTGTAAACTGCGCCGCCATTCCGGGTGCCCTCTTTGAAAGTGAACTATTCGGGTATGAAAAAGGGGCATTCTCCGGTGCTACGCAATCAACGCGCGGAATTTTCCGCCAA
>JAHFAF010000181.1 GCA_023250715.1 Pseudobdellovibrionaceae bacterium
CCGGACGCCCTTCTCACTCAGCTTTACCAGGTGGATTATTTGCCCTCTTCGCGGCGGTGGGGACTTGCGACGCAATTTCGCTGGAACTGGCAGGAAAAAGTCAATTCTTCCGACTCTTCTTTGCTTTCCGAAGCCACCTGGTATTTCGCGAATGATGTAAGCGCGTCAAACCTTCACTGGGTTAAACTAAATTGCGAGGTTCAACTAGCACGCCAGCAAGGAAAAAAGAATGTGGTCTGGACGTTGCAGTATTACCGCTATTGGTAGGAAGGTCACTTTTATGAAAACCGCAATCCTTCTCGGAACTCTGACCATGCTGGTCTTGCCACGCCCTCTACTGGGGGCAATCGGTTGCACTTTGAGCAATCCCGCCGAAGACCTCAAGTACCTCTTTCCCGAAATGACGTCCTACAAGGAGGATTTAAAGGAGTTCCCCCGAATGAAAGATGGCAATGAGCTTTTCAAGTCTCTTAAGGAACGGCTTGCGAGCGACTTAGATCCGATTTACGAGACTTTCGAGACTCCCTACACAGTCTACGCCATCTTTAAGGGTGAAAAGAAGATTGGGATTGTTCATGGAGTTAATGTTCCCGGAAAGGGCGGAGTGATTCAGGTCTTTCTTTCGACGGATGTGCTGACGGGCGCCATTCATCGCCTTTTTTTCCAGCGCATCGAGAGCCCGGCGGCAGATCGGCTCAAAGCTAAAGAGTTCCGATCCCAATTCGACAGCATGACCCTGGCCGACTTCTATAAGCATGATTATTATTCCGTCTCAAAGACGAAACACCCTTCGGATAAAGTAGCGCGGATCATTCCCCCTCCCCTCGATGAGAACGGGAAACCCGATTATGAGGCGACCCTGCGTGGAATCCGAAAAAATTTGATTCTGCTCGATTTATTTGTGTACGACCGAAAGTACGAGCCTTTTTTTGAAAAAGCTAAAGAGGTGTTGAGCAAAAAGAGCGCAAAGGAGAAAACATGAAGACCATCTTCGCTCTATGCGGTCTGATTTTGGTAGCCGGAGGAGTTTTGCTTTGGCGCTCCCTCCAGGGGCCCACAACCTTTGGTACTTTTGTTGGAGCTCCTCTTGTCGAGGCGCAGAGCCTCATCGAGAAGCCCAAGGATTACGTCAATAGAACTGTTTCCATCGAGAGTGAGGTCCGAAAGCAATGCACGACAATGGGTTGCTACTTTTTCTTCCAGTCAGGAGACAAATGGCTTCGCGTCGATATCTCGGAGATAGCGATGAATGCTCCTAGAAAAAATGGCCATCCAGCTCGGGTGGAAGGCCAGATGGTGCCCTATCAAGACGGCTACCAGTTTTGGGCGAGTGCCGTTGAATTTCGTTGAGGAAAATTATGGATAAAACACCTGCGAGAGACCCCTTTCCCTTTAAGCGGTATATCGTGCTTGCCACGAAAAACCTTCGTCGCCGTTTGGTGCGCACGGGGTTGACCGTAGCGGGCGTGGCTCTGGCCGTGGCAGTTGCTGTATCCCTTGGCGGCTTCATGCTGGGTTACCGGGGAGCTATCGATAAGAGCATCGAGATGCTGGGCTTTCAGGTCATGATCATGGCGAAGGGTTGCCCCTACGAGGCGGCGACAATGATGCTCAAAGGGGGGACCGGCCTTCTCTATCTTCCTGGGGACACGCTCGATAAAGTGAAAAGAGATCGCGATATCGACAGCATCACTCCTGTCTTTGTAGGGATTGCGCAGAAAGAAGGAAGCAATATTCGGGACGAGGGCTCGACAAAGAGTTTCACGATTATCAGCGGAATCGATGTGAGTAGTTTTCTCGTCATGAAGCCTTGGCTTAATTTCAAAGGAGGCCCGGGCTATGAAGGCGGTCGCTGGTTCTCGCCCAAAAGCCAAAATGAAATCATCATGGGCTTCGAAGCGGCGGAGTACGAGCAACGAAAAGTGGGAGATTTGTTTTACGCTTCCATCATTCCCAACGGAAAGGTGCTGCCCGAGCGCCATGAGTTCAAAGTGGTGGGAGTCTTAGAGCGCACGGGGACCCAAGACGACGGAACAGTGTTTCTGCCCATTTCGACGGCCCAGGAATTTTTTAACCGCCCCCATCAGCTCACCATTCTAGGCATCAAGCTCAAGGAATTTAACGCGCTCAAGATGAGGGAATTTGAAAATCGCTGGCTGAAGCTCCCCGAGGTTCAGGTCGTTGGCCTTCAGCAGGTGAAAAATACACTGGTGAGCCTCGTCGCGACCGCACAAACGATGGTCGCCGCAGTCGCTGTCATTGCCGTGGTGGTGGCATTGATTGGAGTGATCAATACGATTCTTATGAGTGTGTACGAGCGCACGGGTGAAATCGGCATCATGAAAGCCCTGGGTGCCAGGCGCAGCGATATTTTTCAACTCATCTGGCTCGAGACGTTAATGATTTGTCTATTGGGAGCTCTTCTGGGTTCTCTAATGGCCGTCGTGGGCTCGGGCCTGGTGGAGAGGGCCATCAAGTCTCTCACGAATCTCGGAGTCTCAGGCTCCATCGTTCAAATTTCACCGGCGGTCTTAGGCTACGCAGTTCTTGGCGCCGTGATTTTAGGTTTCTTCGGCGGGCTCTATCCCGCGTGGCGAGCCGCCTCGATGCGGCCTGTGGAAGCCATCCGAGAGGGAGCGATATAAAATGAATGAAATAATTATCGAGGCCCATGGTCTTAAACGGTATTACCGGCGCGGTGTGGAAACGGTAAAAGCTCTCGACGGAGTAGATGTCGTTATTAAAAGAGGAGAGATGGTCTCCATCCTCGGCCCTTCGGGATCGGGAAAGACTACTCTCATCAATCTTCTTTCGTGTCTTGATGCGCCGACGGAAGGGACACTCGTCGTTTGCGGCAAATCCGTTGCGGGACTCTCCGAGGACGAGCTTGTTGAAGTGAGGCGCGGTGCCTTGGGTTTCGTCTTTCAGCAATTTCATCTTCTTCCCACGCTTACAGTGACAGAGAACGTGGAGCTCCCTTTAACTTTTCTGGGACGCAAGCCCGATCCACAAAAGACAAGGGAGACCCTTTCGATGGTCGGGCTTTCCGATCGGGCGAATCACCTTCCAAGGGAGCTCTCCGGCGGCCAGCAGCAACGCGTGGCGATTGCGCGCGCGCTGATTGTCGACTCGCAGATTCTTGTGGCAGACGAGCCGACTGGGAATCTAGATAAAGCCGCCGGCGAATCTATCTTTCAACTCTTTAGGAAGCTCGCGACTGAAAAGGGACTGACCATTATCATTACCACTCATAACACCAATTTTGGTTACCGCGCGGATCGCGTAATCACCCTCGAGGACGGTCGCATCGTTAAGGAAGAACGTCCTAAGAGGTCGGAGGCACCATGGAAGGAACACAACTCGCCCGAGCCTTTGGTCTAACGTTTTTTCTCGTTGTCTCCTTCGCTCGCGCTGATTCCGCATTCGAATTCCTCTCGCGCGAAGAGGGAGTTACGGTTGAGGTCAATCGGGGCGGTGACAGGCCGGTCCCTCAGGTTCGAGCAACGAGCGAGCTGGCCGCCTCAACAGATCGCATCGCCCAAGTCCTTACTCAATTTTCCCGCTATGGTGAGATCTTTTCTGAGTGCTGGGCGAAGGCCGACGTATTGGAAGCGAGTCCCAAGTCAGCCCGCCTTCACGTGGTCTGGCGCTATCCCTTTTTTTTCAGAAATCGTGATTCGATCAATCGTTACGAATTTAAGCAGGTGGCGAATGGAACTTACCTGCTTACCTGGCGCGAAGACGCTAAACCTGGCGATCCTGAAGAGGGAGTTAGGCTCCAGTACGTCGAAGGCAAAGTCGAGTTACGCCCGATAAGCGCTAAAAAAAGCCTGGTGACCTATACATTCCTAGGAGATCTGGGCGGCGATTTCTCGAATGGGGTGAGAGAAGCCGCTTGGAAGCGACAGCCTCTTCACTATTTTCAGGCGTTGGCGAAGGAACTAGCGAATTGATTTGTTAGTTCCCTGGATAGATATCCTGAAGATTTCCTTCCTCTCTGCCCGTTAGATATTTTGGGTCCCTGCTTCTATATTGCGTTTCAGGCGAGACGTGAATGAGCCCATTTAGGGTGAGTGCTTCGATTTCAGCACGGAAATCATCCCAATCGGCTGGGCGACTGGAAAGAATCGTTCTTTCATTATCCCTCAAGTTGAAGAATGTAATCGAGTGTAAGTAAAGGCTCCCTCCCGAGTGGGAATAACTCCCATTGCAACGGCCGTATTCGATGACCTTAAGGGGAATCTCCGCCATCCTAAAGTAGGAATCGAGCCTGAAATAGGCGCTGTCATGATTTTCAATGTTGGAGATGAGAATGACTTTCTTCCCCATCACTTCGATAAAAAAGAAAGGGAACGGGCTCAAGCTTCCATGAGAATCCATCTTGGAAATTAAGTATTCCGGAAAGGTCCGGAAACCCTCTTCTTTGAGTCCCTTGAGAATCTCGCTCAACTCTGGGGCTTCAAATTGAGATCGAATCTTGCTTGCGATTTCGGGTGGCAAGGACGGGCTATCTCCTTCGGCAACAGGAGGGGCGGGAATCCTTTTTGGTTTTACCTGCAAAATGACAGGGATCCCCCCCGGTACGGCAACCCACTCGAAACTTAATTCGAGGTTATTCGGTGGGTCTTTTGTTCCATCCCATCCTCGCAATAGCCCGGACATTTGATAGATCAAGTCCTCATAATCACCGAAGGGAAGAAGCTTCAGCGCGCCTTCAACATCCGGATCGGGCTTCTCACCTTGCCTGAGAATCGCCATCGATCCTTTTTGGTCCAAGGAGAGCTTAAACGTCTCATGTAAAGAACCCGTCGTGGGGCTAGTAGCACTATTGTCTCCGCTGTAAGTGACAAACTCATAGAGCCTTGTGCCGTAATAATTTCGAATACTCGCAACCCCGGTCGCAATAGGCCACTGGATCGAAGCGTGCACCAAAATCGCCATTGCGGTCTCGCTTTCGGGAAGACCATAAAGATGGCGCACTTGGAAGGCTCGAAACGTATAGAGCGAGCTCCACACGGATCGAACAGCACGTGAGATTTCTCTTAGGCGAACCGCCCTATAATTTGTTGTAGAGAGAGGAAGGTAAAAGGAGTCGTAAATTCCAGCACCCAGTCTGTCTTCCACATCATTGCTGCTACGAAAGCGAAGCGCCTGAAAAATATCTCCGGTAGTGCGCTCGATCATTTCCACGATTTCGTTTAGCATCTCCTCCGGTAACTCATTTCCCTGAATACTCTCCCGAATTTCCTGAAGTGCCTTAGAGACAATCTCGTGTTTATCCGCAGCCTTTTCACAAAGGTCCAGTCGCTCTCGAATAAAGGAAGCCAATTTGGCTTTTTCTAAGAATTGAAAGAACACTCCAAAGGGAACTCCAGAGAACGTGGGGGTGGACGGGTTGGGGGCTACCTCCACGGCATGCACTAAGTTTGCTATTTTCTCCCCAAACCGAGCGATGAGAACTTCTCTCGGCAGTTTTTTCAGCTCAGCTAAGTCCAGTAGCCCATTAAAGACCCTATCCACCGGTGGCTTTTCTATTTTAGGAATTCCGCAATCCGCGCACCCTACTGGCTCAAGAGTCAGCCGATGGGATCCCCCTTCCGGTTGAATAGAAAGCACGTGCGGTGATTCCAACTTCGCAAATTGACGGATGTAGGGAAGTGTCTCTCCCTTCGGATCGGTGAGAAGTGGAATTTTCAACCTGTCCGCAGAAAGCGCTAGGTGGGAAAGAGCAGGAATCTCCGTCCTTGAAATAATTCCGGCAACAAGCTGTGGCTCAACTTCAGTAGGCATTTCATCCACCACAATGAGATCGGTGGGTAAGAGCGCATCGGCTGCGGCCTGGGTGACGTATTCGTCTTTAGTGAGAAATAAGACTCGAAGAATGGGCCGACTCCGTTGGGGCGTGGAAATTTCTTCTCCGAGCGCGGACTCCACCCACCGACAGAGAGCAGAAGCAGTCCCTCCTACAGCTAGCTGAGACAAAAGAAGTCCCACGCCCAAAGTTTTGAACGGCCACCACATTAGAGGGCGGCCTTATAACATTTCCAGGTGGGAAACTCTATTTCAGGCGGGTAACCCATTGTATTAATTTCAGTATATTTCTAGAGGGCACGGCCTCCTCGGGCCGCTTTGCTGGCCCAAGAAAGCCGGCGAATTGGTTGCGCTACTAAAATATTTCTTGACGAGATATTTCCGGGAATTTCTTGCCGGTTGAATGATCTTTTAATTCTTCGTCCCTTGTGTGTTTGTCGCTACCTCTAACAGCTTCCTTCGTTATTTTTGTCGAAAATATTTCCCCTTCTGGTGATCGTCGATCGTATGGCCTTTCAAGTGGGTCGAAAAAGTCATGGTAAGACTTTTTTATGACAAAGATTCAACAGATTCATGAAACGGCATTGATTGCAGCGAGAGATTTCAAGAAAGGCGAGAGTCAGTTGCTTCAAGCTCTCTTGGACGTCGACAAGGAAAGAGTCTATGACCGGATGGCTTACTCTTCTTTTCACACCTATTGCGTGGAAGCACTTCATTTAAGTGACACCCAAGCCTACACGTACGTGGGAATCACGAGAAAGATGAGAGAGGTTCCAGAGCTTAAAGTCATGATTGATAAAGGTGAGGTTCACACCACTAACGCAAGGCGCGTAGTCCCTCACCTTACTCCTTCCAATAAAGATGTTTGGCTCAAGAAAGCGAAAGAGCTACCTCAACGAGCCCTGGATAAGGAGCTCAAGGCCCACTTCCCCGACAAATTTCCCCAGGAGAGAATTCACCTGGCCATTAAACCTGAATTGGAATCCAAACTGGAAAGAGTAAAGGACCTTCTTAGTCAGAAAATGGGTAAGGCTTGTACTCTTGAAGAGGCAATTTCTTCGATGGCGGATCTGTTTCTCAGAAAAGAAGATCCCCTTCAACGAAAGTTGGTAGCGCGACCAAGTGTGAGAACCGAAGTCGCAAAAAGGGACGCAGCTCAGTGCACGTTCATGACTCCTACCGGGAAGCGGTGCTCGTCAAGACGTTGGCTACACGCGCATCATAAGACGCCAAAAGCCTTTGGAGGAGCGGACACCCTAGAGAATCTCACGACTCTCTGTTCAACACACCACAGATATTTGCACGCGAGTTAAAGCGTTTTCAGAAACTCCTGAATAAGCTTGCGGACTAGAGGCACGGTCTGAGGGCAAGTGGCGTTTCCCGCTAGGACATGCTCGGTGGCGCCCTCTACGTTTACCAATTTCTTGCGGCCGCCAAATTTGGCGAAGTTTTTTACGATGAGGTCCACATCCACGCTTTCATCTTTGTCGGTATAGAGAACGAGTAAGGGGATCGAAAGCTTGGAGTAATCCAGATGACTGACTTTATCGGTAACCTTCATCATCGAGGCTACCGCCTCTAGAGGGTATTTGTTCGTCCAGATGCGGGCTTGCTCGGCGTTCTTTGGCTCCCAGCTCCTAGTCGGCCCCGTGAGCCACTTGGCTAACCATAGGCCCCCCGGCCAAAGAAAGAGATTGGCGCGTTTATCCTTCGGCGCGAAGTTCGGAGAGATCAGAATAAGGCCCGCGATATTTGCTTTTTCAAAAACTCGTTTGAGAGCAAGTGCGGCTCCCGTGGAGGTTCCAATAAGAACCACCTGCTCACCGATTTGGCTGGCCATGGAAACGGCCTCTTCCACGTCCTTTTCCCAATCTTCCACTCGGGCTTTCGCCAAAGCTTCGCTTGTCTGGCCGTGGCCCGTGAATCGGGTGAAAAAAATATTCTGATCGATGCCATCGAGCACAGGCGAGATCTCGTCGCGAGAAGCGGAGAAGCCATGGAGGTAAGCGATTCCAAACTTTGTCTTACCTTGATCGGCGCGAGCCCAGTGGATTTTTTTCTCCGTCCCGGGCCGCAAGTCTTTTGCTTTATCCTCGATGGTCAACGAAGTTCCTCGATTAGATGCCAAGAGAAGAATAATACAGAAGATCCTGCCCGAGTTCATTTGCCCACGCTAACAGCAAAATCAAGTTGACTCAATGCGGCTATTTTCGCTACGGCTTAAGACAGGCACAGGAAAAAGAGGGGGGAACTCTTTGAAGCGTCTTTTTGTGTTATTGGCATTGGTCGCGGGCTCGGCAAGGGCTCTCGATCCCATCGGTCTACTACTTCCGTTCATGGCCTTGGGTGAAGTCCACGTAGGCAATACCAACTTCATCTCCAATCAAGGGAATTACCCTTACTGTTCTCTCTACTCCGTTGCTAACTTTTTGGAAATTTCCGCAAATTCAGCTCACCCTCGTCGGCGCTATCTGAAAAGCATCGAACCGGGCTACCTTGCCCTGGCCTTCAACCTCGAACACGCGCCTTCCCTCTCCGGCACCAGCGTCGAATGGCTACTCTATTCCGTTTGGAAACACGGTGTAGTTTCACGTGAGGCCTGGAACCTAAGCCAGTTTCCGGAAGGCACGGAGTACTTGAAAAACGGCTGGATGGAAGCACACCGCTCCCTCATCGATGCAAAAAACCTTCGCCTCGTATTGAACTCCCAATTTCATGACCCCGATTTTCGCGTCCCCGTCACGGGTCGCGAT
>JAHFAF010000182.1 GCA_023250715.1 Pseudobdellovibrionaceae bacterium
GAACGCGGGTGGTTTTCCCGGACCCAGGACTAGCTTGAATGATGAGTGTAGAGAATTTTCTTAGCGACTCTTCGACCTGCGGCAAACTGCCATCGATAGGAAGCGCTAGCCGCATCGGACGATACTACCAGGGGATGGCCTTCCGGTCTCGGAAGTTTCCACCCGTCGGTCCCCCGTCGGGAAGGGTGGCGGCCCACACGATGGTGTCGACACCTTGCTCGATACTTCTCTCGGCGTCTGTGCCCCCCATATCGGTTCGGACCCAGCCTGGACAGATCGAGTTTACTAGAATGTTCGAACCGGACGTCTCACCCGCGAAAATTCTCGTCACGGCATTTAGAGATGTCTTCGAAATCCGGTAAGCGGGCCAGCCCTGCCGCATCTCACTCAATTGTCCCATTCCGCTCGAGACGTTCACCACGCGGCCGTAGCCATTTTTTCTCATTAGGGGAATGAGTCCCTGACAGAGCTGAAAAGCGCCTAGAGTATTGATGGTAAAGGTCCTCAATACTGTTTCGGCCGGAACGTCGAATGCGGTGGACGGAGAAAAATTGCCTGCGGTAGCATCTAAAAAAATTCCCGCATTATTGACGAGAACTTCCAGGCGTCCGAATTCCTTCTCCACCCAAGTACAGAAAGCTTTGATTTGGTCGGGTTTCTCGACATCGAGAGGAGGAAGGCCATCCGAGCCCTTTCGACTTGCAGACAATACTTGATATCCCAAGGCGGCGAGCTGACGGGCAGTTTCCTGGCCTAAGCCACGATTAGCTCCGGTAACGACGGCGAGTTTCGATGACATAAAGAAGTCCTCCGAAAGAGGAAAACTTCGCAGATAAGGTATGAGTTAGCAACTATTTCGGCTGAGGGACCGCTCCACCGCGGGTAAACCGGATGGTTCGAGTGTTCATGAGCTGCCCATCTTTCATCAAGAGGGCAATGACCGTGCAGGGGTGCTGCTGATCGCAGCCTTGGCTGAAGCTGCCGCTCATATTCTGTTGGAACTTGCGATAGCAGCGAGCTAGTGGAGAATTTTGTGTGTTATCGCATTGCACGTCTTGGTTAACCGCTTCCACGCCACGGAACTCGATGCTGACTCCATTAAACTCGTTATTCTGAACGTTGAAGTCGACAGAGGTAAATTGTTCTATGGGAAAGCTTTGTCCTTCGCCGGGAGTGGTAAACTCTAATTGAGCTTTTCCGCAAGAAAGTCCCGCCAGGCACGCCACAACAAATAAAAGCTTCTTCATACGTACAACTCCATCCACAACACACATCCGCTTCCACCCGCTGGCTTTATGTGCAACCCCAGTGCCACCATCCTTCTAGGCTACATCGGGTGCATTCCGCCGGAATTTGCTCGACACTGTTCAGAACTTTTACAGGGAGGTGTATGTGCGAGCGAAAGCGAAGCAGCCTCGCGGTTCCTAGTACCACCAATAGGGCCACCACGACGAAAGATGGGTCGTGGAGCAGGTGGCTTGATTACCGATGCTATCCTGGATCTTCGCCGTAACTGTAAAGGAACCGGATTCCTGGAAATAGTACCGCCGTGAAAGACTGCTTGAATAAGAATAGTATTGGATTCCGTAGCTTGATCCGGTCGAGGTAACGCTTACGATACTCGAGCTTCCGATTCCGCTTCCCGAAGGCACGGTTACATTAAGATCGAATATCTCAGAGTAGTAATCGTCAATATAAGAGGGATTCGGGCTAGTCGAGACATTGCAGCTCAACGTCGTTCCAATATTGACCGAGTCGTAGGCTGCAGCTCCGGTATTGCAGTACACGTCCGTATTATTCCGACGCACTTTTCCGGTCGCGCTTACCCACTTTGTTCCCCCCGTGGAAAATTTAACCGTTCGCGAACTCGTTGGGCTAGCGGTAATGGCTCCGCCGCCGGCGTCGAAAGTGACAATCTGAACTGCTTCATTTGTGTTCGCGGTGAGAGAAAAGGTCACTGCATCGTTTACGTTGTAGGTGCCCGAAGGGTGACTCAAGGTACAGGTCAACGGAGCCGCGACAGTAAAACTCAAAGGAATGCTCACGAATGCGGACTCGCCCTGTGAAGTAGCCGTGACTCCGAGATAGAAGCTATGACTGATATTTGAAGTTGTGCTCGTTACGGTGGCTATGCTTCCGTTAGTTACTATGTTCACGTAAGGGTCATTGGTGGAAAAACTATAGCTTGGCGTTCCGGCAAACCCGTCGGAAGAGGCCGTTACCGTGATTGTACTTTCCGTCGAGACCGAGCTCGAGGGAGTGGCAACGGCACTTACAGATACTGCCGGCCGCACGGTGATGTTCTTCGAACAGGAGATCGAGCTTGTGCCGTCGGTCAAAGTAAGCGAAATTGTTCTTGCTCCGCCTGAAGTCCATTTCGCCACTGCCGAAGCAAGGCCCGAGCCTTGGCTGAGTGCTGTGACTACGATGCCATCCGTTCCGAGCGCTAAGTTAGAAAAAGTGTAAGTTCCGCCGCCCCCGCTGGCCGTTGCCGAAATCGTAATCGAGCTATTTACGTGGGGTGAATCATTGCTAACCGTCATTGCGCAGGCCAAGGTGCCTGGGTTAGTCGTCTTCGGCCTCACCGTGATACTGAAACTGCAAGATCCAGGAAGGCCGAGGGCGTCCCGAATTTCGACGAAATCATCCACGACGATGTCTGCATTTGTATCATTAGAAAATTGCCGAGAGACCGTGGTTTGACTGGCGAACTTGTTGTTGGTGCCGGCAATCGTGTAAGGGCCGACTCCCTCGCTTGCCTCTACATTAATTAGAAAGGCTGTGTCTGCGTCGATCGCGCCATTTAATGAGGCTGGCAAAGTCGCCGAACATTTAGGAAAGTGGATGTTGGGTTCGACCGAAATATTCGGAGAATCCACTTTAACCGTACATCCAATGAGAACAAAAAACGCAGGAATGATAAGAGCAACGCGCACGGAACCGAACATCTCACACCTCACAACAAAGCACCGAATTTTTCCCACCCACTCAATTTGCAAGGAATAGGCCGCCTCAATCACTTATGAATTCTTCTGGTGTGCGGGGTCCTCTTCCGCAGAAAAAAATTCCACTAGCGGAATACGCGCTGTCTTACCTCTGCACAGATGTGAGGATTCCTACCTAGTTATGTCGGTGCGGTTTGCTGGTCGCGGCTTACAGCATCGCGGCAAGACCGGCAGTGCGATTTAGCGGTTACGGCGTTGGGCAATTGCGAATGAGCTTGTACACGCTCGCTGCTAGGTGATCTAAATCCTCGAATGAGGATTCGTTCTCCGGGGTTATCTAGAAAGAACCCCCAGTTTTTCATGTATTGCAGCAAGTCAAGTGCCGGCAACTTTCAAAAAAAAAGCACATTTGTTTTCTTATCCGGTGAATCAAATGGCTCGATAAGAAACTAGGGGAGAGAATTGCGCTATGGTTAAAAATCTATTTGTTTTTGTCGGATTAATTTTCCTATTCGTCCTAAACACTTCTGTATTCGCGGATCCCCCGGCGGCCGAAGAAGCAGCGGAAGAGGCGGTGGCTCCACCGACTAGCCAAACCACCGTTCCGACGGCGGCGGCCCCGGTTACTCAGCAAGCAGTCGAGCCCACGTCCGGGTCGGATGATCGCAATGAAGGAATTGCGACGAGACTGCGCGAGTTGGTAAAGCGCATCGATATCGCTGACAGGGTCGGCAAGCAGTTTCCATTCAAGAATGTCGAAACAGCAATTCGGGCGGAGTTCATGCGGAGAACGGAAGGAAACACTTCAATCTCTTGGCTCCCCAAAAAGAAATTACGCGATACCGATATGAACGTGGCTCAAGACAATCTCGAGCTCTTCATTACCTACGCGGAGAAACTCGCCGCACTTACCAAGGGCAATAAGAAGCGCACCAAAAAGGAAGAAGACGAGATGAAGCTTCTTGCGGCAAAGATGGTCGTCGATGCCTATAATGTTGGAACTGAAAAGAGCGGCATGCGAGGTCTCGCCAGCATGGGTGGCCCTTCGGGCTTGAGCCCGACGGGGAAGGGAGAATTGGCCCGTCGTCGTCGATTGACCGGTGGTCTTGTTTCGGGCGAGGATTACAAACCCCTCGGCGCGAAAAAAGTGGATGATATCGGTAAGGCCTACAAAGCGGTCCTTCAGGGTGCGGTGAAAGACTACGAAGGCATGGCAGTAGCCATTAACAAGCAGCCAATGAACGATGGCGGCGGCAAAAAGAAACGCAAGAACGGATAGTGTCATTGCGAGCGAATGCGAAGCAACCTCTTGCTGGAGGGTTGCTTCGTCGCTTCGCTCCTCGCAATGACGCTAGTGCCGCGTGAGCTCGTCCGCGACGGCCCCTGCTCCGTAAATTTTACGCAAGGCTTCTAAGATTGCGTTTGAATTCACGGATACCGCACGAGAAACGGAATCATCATATTGATAATCGGCCGTAAGCGATTGGATGTTTCCATCGAAGATGATCCCCACGAATTCCTTATCCTTATTCACGACAGGACTTCCGGAGTTGCCCCCGATGATGTCCGCGGTCGAGACGAAGTTAAAAGGTGTTTCCGGATCCAGCTCCGCCTGATGCTTCAACCACGAATCGGGAAGATCATAGCCCTCGACCCCCTGATGCGTCTTTGAGTGTGCAAAGGTATCTCCCATCTTGGTCATGGAGGGAATCTTTTTGCCCGCATCCGTGTAACCCTTCACTTCTCCATACGAGAGGCGTAGAGAGAACGTCGCATCCGGATAAGTGTTCGTGCCCTGTAGCGCGAAGATTACCTTTGCGATCTGGGAATAGGCTTGGCGCTGCGGCTCGACCACTTTTGTCTCGTACTCTTTGCGGTACTTGCGTGCTGTAGAATCGATCACCTGTGCAAGCTCAATCATCGGATCGTAGGATTCGGTGATCGCCTTCAGGCCACCCTTCGCGTAATACTTTCGTACGTCCACGTCGGCCAGCCCCGACTGTTCGATGAGCTCTGCCGCGCGCGTTTTGGGATCTTTTCCCTGCAAAATGCGACGAACCAGGGCCTTGTCCTCGCCAAAGGTGGAGACGAGATATTCAAGAGAGTCCGCAAGCTTCCATTTTTCGAACTCCGAATAGGTCTCCGCCGTCGAAAAAAGCGAAAGAAGCAGAGACGCGCGATTAGTGTCTCTGAACTCATCCAGGCGTTCCGCGTTCGGCTTTTTATCCTCGACCGCCATACGGGCAAGGATTCTTGCAATCGAGAAAATGCGCGAGTTAAAGCCGTCTGCAGTCTCGAACAAGCGGTAGGGCAAGAAGAGTTTTTTGTAGCGGGGCAAAGTTTCCTCTATTTGATCCCAGGCACCGGCATAGGCCACGAGAGCTGGATTACCGTCCACCTGTCCGCGGAGCTTCGCCTCTGCATTTTGTTTTGCGCGAATGATCGTCATGTCCTGAAGACCGCG
Organism: Pseudobdellovibrionaceae bacterium; assembly: GCA_023250715.1. Lineage (GTDB taxonomy): Bacteria > Bdellovibrionota > FAC87 > UBA2466 > UBA2466 > JAHFAF01. Next base: position 5,410 of record JAHFAF010000182.1, read on the forward strand.
GATGCGGCCGTCATAGACTTTGCGGCTATTGCGCACGCCGAATTGATCGGCTTTTGCCTGACGTGCGTGCTCGACCCCCTTTAAACTATACTGCTCAAAAGAAATCTCCCGACGATTCAGGAGCTTTTTCATGTAGGGAAGGCTCACATCGCGAACGAATTTCAACGTTGCTGCCGTGAAAAGTCGGCTGGTCTTACCCGGATTTCCCGAGACGAAAATGAGCTCGCCCTCTGAAACACCCTTCTGCGAAAAAGGGAAAAAAGCGACGGGTTTTACCGGTTGCCCGTTCTCGTAAGCACGGAAAATTGCGATATCGAGATCGTATCTGGGGAACTCGAAGTTATCCGCATCTCCGCCGAAAAAAGCTATGGAGGCTTCCGGCGCAAATACGAGCCGTACATCCGTATATTTCTTGAAGCGGTAAAGTTGATACTGGCCTCCTTGATACAGGGCAATGACATCGCTTCGAAGTCCTGTCTTCTCGAAGGATTCTTTCTCGATTCCAGCGATGGCACCTTTGCGCGCCGCCGCTGCTTGCTCGGCCGTCATCTCCGGCGTCACTGCCGCATTTACGGCCTCTGTAACGTCCTCTATGGAGTCGAGTTGATTGAGTTCCAAGTCCTTTGCCGGAATTTCATCGCCTTGAGCTTTCGCGTAGAAACCGTATTTCAAGTAATCGTGCTCGGCCGTCGAAATCTTCTGAAGCATGTCGGCGGCGACGTGATGATTGGTGATGACCAACCCATCCGACGATACAAATGAACCCGACCCTCCCGAATTGAAGCGGATCGAGCCTCGCATCACATGGTCGGCCCACTCCTTAGTTGCCTCAAAGCCGTACTTGCTTTTAATTTTCTCGACGGGGAGATTATTGTAAACCCACATTCCCTCGTCCGCATGCAAGAGCACGGTGACGAACAACGAAGCTACCAACATTGCTACAAAGTTTCGCATATTTTCCTTCTTTCTAATCAACTGCTAAATATTTCCCGCGTTCAGCGGAAAAAAAGTTTTCCCCGGAGTTTCGGGCAGGCGAGGCAATGTCTGCTCGGGAAACTCCCCAACCAAAGTGTTCAGGAACGAGACGATATCGGAAACCTGTTCTTCGGTGACCTCTTTTCCCAGTTGTACCTTCGCCATGATCCGTACCGCTTCCTCCAGGGTTGCGACCGAACCATTGTGGAAATAGGGAGCCGTAAGGGCCACGTTTCGCCAAGTCGGGACGCGCCAAAAGTGTTCGTCCTCTTCCTTCTTGGTCGTTTCGGCCCGGCCCTTATCGTCCATAAAGCGGTATTTGGGCGTATAGACCTCGTCCGGAAGCAGAGGGAATTTTTGATAGAAGCCCTCTCCCATTTTTAAATCCGTTCCGTTGAAGTTTTGTCCCCTGTGGCAGGTGATGCAGCCTAGTTCAATCACCGTCTTCATCCCTTTTTCCGCTTGCGCGGAAATGGCTTTCTTATTTCCACGCATATATCTATCGAAGGGGCTATTGCGCGTGATGAGAGTGCGCTCATAAGCCGCAATCGCTTTCGCCGTATTTTCGATCGTAGTGGAATTCTCCCCGTTGAAGACTTTCTTGAATTGCGCGACATAACCCGGGATTCGAGAAATCCTGTCCATCACCATCGCGTGATCCTTCATGGCCATTTCCACGGGGTTGGTCATTGGACCTTTGGCTTGATCTTCAAGAGAGGCCGCTCTTCCGTCCCAGAATTGAACGGAATGAAAAGCCGAGTTCCACACGGTCGGGGCGGAACGGCCGCCATGCTTTGCATCGACACCGGCCGATGTAGGCTTGTTGTCCGTACCGTTCCCCATGACGTTGTGGCAGCTATTGCAAGAGATAGTGCCGTCCAAGGAAATGCGGGGATCGAAGAAAAGCTGCTTCCCGAGACTGATTTTTTCTCGAGTACTCGGGTTATCTTTTGGAGTAGGCGGCTTTTCCGGTAAAGGGGACCAAGGGAGTTCCACTCTCGCGCCTAGCGCCAGGGAACAAACTAACTGCAAGATGAAAAAAAATCGATAACGGTGCATGTGGCCTCCCATGAAGACATTGATTCTTAAACAGATTCGCAGTGGGGTTCAAAGTGAAGAGGGGATCGCCTTTAACAAGTGGTGACACCACGCTTCAAGAAGCTTAAGAAAGTTCTGGTGAAGCTCTGCGTAATAAAGATTGGACGCCCGGCAACTCCCGAGGCAAAGACCCTCGCTCACCTCTATTTGCAACGGATGAAGCCCTTTACTGCGTTAGAGAGCCTGGAAGTTAAAGACGCGTGGAAGCCCGAGCCCGGGTTTCTTGTAACATTAGAAGAGAAGGGAAAGTCCCTTTCCTCGCAGACCTTAGCAAAGCAACTGCAAAAATGGATAGACGACCCTGGGCTGAAACGGTTGAATTTCGTTATCGGGGGGCCGTATGGGTTACCCGCCGAACTCACCGCGCAATCCAACTTTTCCTGGAGCCTTTCCGCCGCGACCTTGCCAAGCGATCTCGCCTGGGTGCTGGCCTGCGAGCAGCTCTACCGCGCCTTCACACTACTTAAAGGGATGCCTTACCATCACGCGTAAGACGGAAGTCTTGTTATAATAAAATGTCTTCTCCTACTCATTGCAGGAACCCTAATTTATGCGGACCATTATCTTCCTTCTCTTTTTGATGTGGGTTCCCACTTACGCGGAGGAAAGTCCTGCTCCTCCGGAGTTCCGCGGAGTGCCCCAAAAAGGTGAAATAGATATCGATTCAAAGCTTGAAGCGGCTCGCTTGAAAGAGGCCGAGGCTTACACCGATCGGAGAAAAGCAGTTTTAAGAAGGGAGCAGGAGCTCGCCACGCAGTTGAAGCCTAAACCCGTGGAAACCCGCACACAAAGGTTTTGGCGGCAGAAACGAGATGAGCTCAATAGAGCGAGAAAAGGGCAACGGTGAAACCAACTTTAATTACATGGATCGAACGGGTGAACCGCAATTTGATTATTCTGGGCGTTGCCGTCCTCGTCGGAGGTGTGGCCCTATTTAGCTGGCAGTTGGAGAGAATTCGAGCCGTTGTGGTTGGTCCACCGCCGATTGAAATCTCTAAACTTTCTGAAAATGCCCAGGGTTTGGAATGGGTCGAGGTTCAAGGGGAG
>JAHFAF010000183.1 GCA_023250715.1 Pseudobdellovibrionaceae bacterium
AGAATTTTCTCGCTGGGAGATCGGCGATGTTAGTGACCTCCACGAGTGATGTGTTTGAGATTGCCAACAAAGCGCCCTTTGAAGTCCGCACCGCTCCAATTCCGACTGCAGATGAAAAAGTTTCGGGCGGGACTATTTTAGGAGGCAATTCGCTGTGGATTCTCAAAGACAAGCCGGATGCGGAAAAACAGGCGGGCTATGAGCTTGTGAAATGGCTCGCTTCCAAGCCGATGCAAAGACGGTGGCACACTGGAACCGGGTATTTTCCGATTCGTAAAGACGTCTTTGATGAGCTCGAGAGGGAAGGGTTTTACAAAAAGTTCCCGTCGGCCAAAACCGCCATCGATCAGATGCGCTCCTCACCGGCAATTCCTGCTACTGCCGGAGCTCTGCTAGGATCTTTTCCCCAGTTGCGCGAGCAGGTGGAGTCGGCGATAGAGCGGGTGTTGACCGCCGGAGAAGCGGTCGATAAATCTCTGGGGGTTGCCAAAGAGACATCGGAAAAATCCATGATTCGTTATAATCGTGGCCGCACATGATTCAAATTCACGGACATAGAGGGTCAAGAGGCACCCACCCAGAAAATATCCTCACCTCCTTCAAAGAGGCCTATGAAGCGGGGGCAAATTTTTTCGAGCTAGACACCCACTTGAGCAAAGATGATGTGCCCATCGTTTTTCATGATGAGAAGGTAGGCCCTCGCGTTTGCATCGGACAGATTGAACGGCCCATTCGGGAGCTCACCGCCGCCGAGCTCACCCAGATTGACTGTGGAAGCGTTCCCCAAGCCACTTTTCCAGAGCAAAAGCTCTGCCCCGGTGAAAAAATGGCCTCCCTTGAGACTATTTTGACCTGGGTTGCGAGCACGAAACCTCCCTTCGGCGTGAATATAGAAATCAAAATGGCGGCGGGGGATCCTGCCCTTTTTGCCCGCAAAGTTTATCAGCTGGTCGAACAAAAGAAACTTCTAGATCGAGCTATCATCCAGTCTTTCGATTTCGGGCCGCTCGTGGAAACTAGGCGGCTCGACAAGAAAGTATTTATTTCCTGCCTCTTTGATCGGGCCGTCGATTTCGTGGCGGAGGCTTTAAAGGTCGGGGCAAATAGCATCGGCCCCTATTTCGAGCTTTTGACGAAAGAGATCGTCGACAAAGCACACCAAGCGAATCTCAAAGTGATTCCCTGGACCGTGAACCAACCCAAAGACTGGGAGCGTCTAGCGGCCATGGGTGTGGACGGCATCATCACGGATTACCCTCGAAAACTCCTTTCGCATTTGCGAACGAAGTGAAGCAATCTCCTCATTTGGGCTAGGTTCAACGAGATTGTTTCCTCGCTTTGCTCCTCGCATAGACAGGTATAAGATGCGCCCGTGGATAAGATCGTTTGCGTAGGAAAGAATTATCTCGAGCACGCGAAAGAACTAGGGGACGTAGTTCCCGAGCGCCCAGTAATTTTTCTAAAACCCCCAGGCATTTTGCGATCCTTCGAAGGAAAAACATTGAGTCTCAAACTTCCGGTAGGGGCCGGGGCGGTTCATCACGAATGCGAAATCGTTTTAAAAATGGGATCGCGGAATGAATTTACGGAAGTGACATTAGGGCTTGATCTCACGCTGCGCGATCGGCAGGCGGAGCAGAAGAAGAAGGGGCATCCCTGGACTACGAGCAAGGTATTTCCCGATTCCGCCGTGGTAGGGCCCTGGATGAAAGTGGAGAGTTTCCCCAATTTTCTCGATGCGGAGTTCACCTTCAAGCTGAATGGCGAGGTCCGACAAAGAGGGAAGGGGAGTCAGATGTGTTTCTCCCCCCAAAAATGCGTGGCTTATATTAATGAATTTTTCCCTCTTTTACCGGGAGATTTGATTTTTACCGGAACTCCCGCAGGTGTGGGGCCCCTCTCGGCCGGCCAAAAGGGCTTGCTCACGTGGGGCTCGATGGAGTTTCAAGTCGCATGGATCTGACGAAGCTAATCGCAAGTCTTCCTTCCGGAACTTTCCTCTCGGACACTGAAGATTGTGTTCGTTACGGAAGCGATTGGACCAAGACTCCGGGCCAAGCGGGTGCCGTGGCTCTTCCGCGAACAACGGAAGAGGTCGCAAAAATCTTACGTTACTGTTTTGAACATTCTATTTCTGTTATCCCCTCTGGGGGAAGGACCGGGCTTGCCGGAGGGGCAGTCGCCGTGAATCAAGAATTGGTGCTGAGTCTCGAGCGCATGAGCAAAATGCAAGCGGTCGATATTCACGGGAACACCCTGCGTGTTCAAGCCGGCGCTACCACTCAACAAGTGCATGAGCATTGCGAGTCGCACGGGCTTCTCTGGCCCATCGATCTCGCGAGTAGGGGCTCTTGCCAAATCGGCGGGAATTTAGCGACCAATGCGGGCGGGGTTCGGGTGATCCGCTATGGAATGGCCCGCAAGTGGGTAGTGGGTCTTCAGGCGGTGACGATCGAAGGGGAGATCCTAGAGCTCAATAATGACCTGGAAAAAAACAATACCGGCTACGATCTCATTCAGCTTCTTATTGGAAGCGAAGGCACGCTTGCCGTAATCACGGAAGCGACATTGAAGCTCACGCGATTCCCCAAGCACTCACTAGTGATGTTTTTTCCCTTCCCTGATCCGGGAGCAATTTTAAATCTCTTCGCGGAAGCCAGGAAAGGTCCCTTCGAGATCCTGGCTTTCGAATTCTTCTCTAAGATCTGTCTCGATGCCGTGGCGAAAAAATTGAATCGGCAGTCGAAATTGGGAAACACTGCCGCGTACTACGCTTTGATGGAGGTCGAGCTCACGGAAGGATCAAAAGACGCCGTGGAGGAGTGGCTCGGGCAGATGCTAGAAAAAGAAATAGTGATGGACGGCATGCTAGCTCTTTCGGATTCGGAAAAAGAGCAGGTATGGGGCCTTCGCGAGGGAATCACCGAGAGTATTCAGGCCACAGCGCCCGTGAAAAAATATGACGTCTCCGTGCCGGTGCGAAAAATTGGAACTTTTTTGCAAGCGACGGAGGAGCTTCTAAAAGTGGGGAGCTATGGATTCGAGCTTTATCTCTTCGGCCATTTGGGAGATGGCAGTCCTCACTTGAATCTTGTTAAACACCCCGAAACTTCGATGGAGAAGTTTGGTACCGATGCCGCAGCGTTCGAAAAGGTTCTATTTCCTCTGCTCAAGAATAATGGGGGAAGCATCTCCGCGGAACATGGCGTCGGTCTTCTAAAAAAACATTGGCTTGAATACAGCCGAACCCCTGCCGAGCTGCGTCTTTTCCGCGCCATCAAAAAATCCTTCGATCCGCGCGGACTACTCAATCCTGGAAAAGTAGTCTAAAATTAGTTGGTTTCCTGGAAGTTAAACTCATAACCATTCACCAGGGTATTTCCCCACATATGCTAAAAAAACTTCTATCTTCCCTCTTTATCATTGGCCTGTTGTCTTTGGGTTGGATGTCGCTTGATTCCCGGCTGGGATTTGCCACTCCGGGGGACCACCCTCACGGACACGGCCCGGGTGGTCCGACTGAGAATCCCTTTGATTGCGTTCTAAAAGTGGATCCTCAAGCCAATTTCTTGAATCAGTACATGCCGCCTGGGGGGCCGACTGCAGGTACCTATCTAGGCAATACCTTTTTCCCGATGATGGATGCATCGGGAACCGTCATTACTTATCCCACAACAAGGTACGCGGATCGAATCGTGATTCTAGCTTATTGCAAGACTCCGGGAAGCGGAGGGCCAAGCACTTCGGAGGTGAATTGGAAGGTGAGTAATACCAAAATTCCCGGCAATTGCACTTCGATTACCAACGATCTTTGCATTGAAGCTTTTCAATATGGGACCGGGGACGTGGTTTGGGCTTCTGATATAACGACGGGAAATATTGCGATGGATAATAATTATCCCGCTAATCCTTCTGCGCTTCTTTTTCTGAGGAATCGAGCCCACGCGGCCGTTACACTCACCGGCACGGATGTAGCTTTAGAGACGAGCGATACGCCCCCCACTAGCACGGTCAATCTTGGAGTGACCGTCAATGTGCAGGCTTTAGGCAATATGAATTGCTCCGTCGCCGTTTCTGGCGTGATTGGTAGCTCCTTCTCTTTGCCCTGTGCAAGTAGTAGCACCTGTGATTTTGCTCATATGGGAGTAACCACTGTTCAAAATGGGCAGCTTCATTTTGATGTGATTATTCAAGGCGCCCCCGGACAAATGTCTACTCCCGCCTCGATAGCCTGGAGCCCGAGTAATATTGATGCCAATTACAACTGGGATAACCCTTCTCCGAATGTGGCGCACGAGGTAACGGCCACGGTAACGACCCGTACGGGTGAGACGTTGTACTGTGGAATGAAAGTTAGTCCACAGGGACAGTCCAAGCTCGCGAAAATTAGACGGGCGGGTGATTGCGAGCTCTTCGAGGATCTTAAAAGGCATTATTTTACGACGCTAAACTCATCTGGAGTCAGAGTGGCCCGCACGGGTCCTTACGATCCACCGCTCGAGTACCCTGGATTTAGCGAAATTAAGTACGGAGCCGTTTCTCCCGAAATGCCGTACCTAGGTTTCATGAACGCGTACGCCGGAAATGGCGGCGGAGTTTCTATCGGAGTCAACGGCCAGGTGAGTCCGGATCCCAATCGTCTTTATATGGATCCCGTGATTGCGGTCACTCCCTACGATCCTACTATTTCAGCGACGAACCCTTATGGGGATCCCATTCTTTATGCGCAAATTTCCGCAACGAATCCGCAGCAGGTGGAGTTCATTCGAACGCAATATTACCCTGCAAGTGAGAGTGAACTAGATGGAAAGCTCGTTGTGCTTCGCGCCTATGCCCCGAAGCGCATTCCTGTTTCCGTTACAGATGTGGCCGTTGCTTCGCAGGTCGTCTATTCGAACGGCGCCTACCGAACGATACCGGCTCATACCGACCACATCTTGAATGGAGAACTGAGGGGGACCACTGATAATGTCCAAGCTTGGGAGTTTCATCCGGAGCTGGGCGATAAGCTGATTCCCTTTGTGGATTCCGCCTGCCTTCCCGAATTCAGTACCAATCCTCCTCGCGTTACGGGAGAGGCCGTCGGAAGCGCCATGAAGAACACGATGCTCTGTGTGAACTCGCGTCCCTGGAAATATGCGGATCTTTTTGTCAGTGGCCGAGGGACATTTGACCTCCTCACTATTACACCGACTTCTTCGGAATCTCCCTACCCCACCGATCTCTTTCGAAATAGCAATGACCCAGGCGTGTGCAAGCCCTCAAGCCCTGGCGTCACTTCGAAGTGTATCGCCATGAGTGCCTCTCAACTTCCTGCTACGGACGGCCTGGCTGCAGCGGAAGACGCTGCCTTTGCAACTTGCCAATACGACCAGTATGAATTGGTGCTAAAGACGGGAACGCGGTACCACAATCAAACCTACTCCTACAATGTTCCTCAAAAAGTGACGAAGTTTAAGGCCGGTTGTCGTGTGATTGAGGGGGGGGGGAGTTGTAAGGCCAATATGGCCATTCGTTTTAGTGGTTACAATCAAATGATGCTCTCTGCTCTAGGGTGTTTTTGGAAATATCATAAGAACCCGAGCACGACAGTCCCAGTTGAGATTCGAAATAAGGATCTCAATGGAAAGCGTATCACTGCAACCCTTTCAAAGCAGGGAATTATTCCCTACACCACAACCGCGGGACAAGGAGGGGCGGATCCTGCGCGTTATTCTACCTATTCAACTTCTGTCCTATCCCCCAGGCTTGGGTACGGCTGCATCCCCTGTCGTTTTGAGGGAATTGGAACCACCAGTGGCGCCGATATAACGAAAACGACAGTTCCGATTCCGGTGGATCAGGATTTGTGTCCTTACGATGCGGCTGCGGATGCGTCTACTTCAACAAGCCCGGTTACCACTGTCTGTGACCCTTCCACGAAAGGTCGCCTTCCTATCTACACTTTTTCCATGTCGCAGGCGGCGACGGAATGTCTGGATCACCCGACGGATACCTTGAAAGGGGCGGATGTTGAAGTTCGATACTTTGGAGATGCGGCGTGCACAGCGGTAAAGGGCTCAACGACGGGAACCTTTTGTAATTCCAATATTCCCGCAAGAACCTGTCCGACACTTACGGAGAATGTTACCCGTGATGTCGGCACGGTGACGGTGACCAATGCTACCTATCCGTTCACCGGCGGCACCGCAGCCGGGTCAAATAACGTGGCTGGAGCCTATCGGGTTCCCCTCTGCCCGGGAAGTAAGTTGCCTTTCGATAGTGTCTCGGCATCCTGGTCGCCCCTAATCGTCGATGTAGGCGGCCACGGGATCAAGATCTCGCGCACCTTTGCTGATGCAAAACTTTTCGACATCAAGGGGACCGGAAGCCGTACTCTAATCGATTGGCCGTTGAATACTCATGAGGCAGCTTTTCTTGTAAGGGCAAAGGGGGGCAAGGTATCGTCGATAAAAGAGCTCTTCGGAGACCACAAGGCGGAAAACGGATTTGAGGCCCTTCGCCCCTTTGACACGAATAAGGACAGCCGCGTCGATAAACGAGATAAGGACTTTAAGAAACTAGCCCTGTGGTTCGATGAAAATCGAGATGCGATTGCCCAGCCGAAGGAAATTCGCCCTCTTTCGAAGTATGGAGTGGAAGCCATCTATCTTCTCTACCAGGGGAATCCCGCCGGGGGGATTGATGGAAAAACACTTCGGGGATCCTATTTGAGCTCGAAGGGGAATCGGATTCTGCCGGTTGAGGATCATTATTTCTATGAGTATTGGAAGGGGGGGCGCAGAGTCGCTAAAGTTTCCTTCGCTAAGAAGAAATAAGGTAATCAATTAAGGGGATATTTTGAATCGCGGCTTTACGCTAGTTGAGCTTCTTATTGCGGCGTCGATTTCGACAGTCGTAATGTTTGCCGCTGCTTATCTCTTGAGTAGGCCCCAGTCGCTTGTCGAATCGGTAGTGGAACGTACGGAGGAGAGCTCAGTCGTCGATCTTCGGACGCGCCAGTTGGTGGATCGTATTACGAACTCTTTTGTCATGCGGAGGGGGTTTTTTACTTGCAATACCGGTAGCACGAAAGCCGATCTTCGCACGCTGCTGGAATCTACGACAGATTTTCCTACTGGGCTCTTTACAGGTGCCTTTACCTTCCCGACCTCATTCGCCATTGCATATTCCTCCTTCAGTACGATGGGGGCGCTCCCCAGCGCTTCTTCCACTTCGAACACTGTCGCAGTAACTCAAATAGAAAAATTTGCTCCTGGCGATATCATTCTCCTTACTGCGTTTAACAACTCCGAGACGGGGTCCGTTCAGCAGGTGGAATCAGTAGATCAGGGAGAACTTACTTTGAAAATCAGAACCTTTCCGGGAACAGCTAAACCGGGACTTCCGGGAAGTATCCCTACTGGTTTTGATTGCTCCTTGAGCCACACTGTCACCATCGACACTCTGAGAGATTCCACGGGGAATAAAGTGTTTGGAGCGAGCTCGAATGTTTTTCGCTTGGATAGGGTTCAGTTCGCCCAGTATGAAACAGTCACCAACAAAAAAGATTCGAAGAAGGTCGATCTCACCGAAAAGGTTTGGCCTTTTACAACGCAAGTTCTGGTGGGAGATCCCGCCAATGTAACTACCCACGAAGAAATTGCCATCCCGGGGGTCAAAGCCGTGAAAACGGCTTCCGCTACGTGGAAAGGGGCGGGAAATATAGAGAGTGATGGAGATTTTACAACCACGCTTCAAGTCAGTCGTGTGTTAGGAGGTTTCGATCAGCGTAAGCTCGCTTCCGAAACCTCTTTACAGCAAATTGCCTTTTATTCCAATCGGGCCACCAATCAGGTGAATTATGGCGCGGTCACTATCCCCTCACCTGCCACCCTGAATTTTCCAACCTGCGGCGTTCTCATGACCCCCATGAACGAATTTTTGACGACGGATAATGGCACCTTCGCGCGCTTTTTTCGGGTCGAGGACCAGGTGGGAGGAGGTGTCGCCTCCGCGGGTACAATCGTCACCTTTCAACCAGGGGCGTTGGTTCCTGCCACCAAATGTTGGCTCACGGACGATATCGATGCCACCGCATTTCCGCCGCGCGTGCATGTGGCCACGCCCAGTAGTACGAATACGGTTACCCTTTTTTCCGGTTCGGATACTTCACGCTATGCGATCTGCGATGTACGGTCGGGGACGGTGATTACAGCCAAGTTGAGATACATCGATCCGGATACGAATGCGATGGCGGCCATTGATTGTAAGGTGTTCGGGACGCCGGGTGTGTTAACTTACGATTTCGACGCCGGCGGGGCCAGTAAGTGCACCACTGACGGCGTGATCCAATTTGGAAATCTCGTGGAGCATTCAACTGTCCCCGCAATACGTGGCCCGACTCTTTATACGGATAGTACGAGCTGTTTATGGTCGTCCACGGGTGCTACCCAAACGGATTGTTTAGCAAAGCCTGGTCGCGGAACTTTAACGAGGGTGACGGTACGCCCTTCAGGAATTCCCGGAATA
>JAHFAF010000526.1 GCA_023250715.1 Pseudobdellovibrionaceae bacterium
TAAAGACGCCTATCTCGGCAAGCGTTTGGCAGGTGAAATCGAGGCGGTCGGTAGCTCAAATCCTGAGTCGGTAAAAATTGTGAAAAGTGCGTGATTTACAGGCAAATATGCGTTTTTTTAACTAACTTTTTACTAACTACTGAGCAGGAGAAGTGCTATGTTTCAAACATGTAGTTTGATCTTTGAAAATTTGGAACTGAATCGGGAACACCAGAAAGCAAAGGTGTTGCGATGAGAAGGAGACCGCACTCGGCAATTAAATATGAGCCGCTTGTGGCTCCTCAAACTCCGATTTCCCTCGACTCGAACAAGTGGGCCAATGCTGAAGAAGCGGCGGTCATCTTGCGCCGGTTCCGAAGGAAGGATGGCAAGCCATCAGTCGGGGCAATTCGCAACATGGTCTACCGGGGGCAGATTGTCGCCCACAAGGTTTTAGGGCGACTCTTATTTCTCCGGGAAGAGTTAGATCGACTCATTACTGCGGCTCCAATTACAACGGGAGCGTAGCAATATGGCGATCAAACAATGGGAAGAAAACGGCAAGACATTTTATCAGATTGATGTCTGTGTTTACAGTCATGCCGATTCTTTGATTCGCAAGCAGAAGCGCGAATCAGGTTCAATTGATGAAATTGAACCTGAAGCGGTAGCGAGAAAGCTGAAGCGAATCGAAGATCAGTTGAAAGAAGAAGGACAACGCGAGGTCTTTGTGCGGGAAGCCGCAGGAATCTCGTGGGGTGATCTGGCAGAGAGGTGGGAAAAAGACCTCCTGAGAGAAGTCAAAGAAGCAATGAGTGCGGACCAAAGCAACTCTTTGGTTAAGCGACGTGGGAAGCGAACCGCCGATGGATACATTCAGTCGGTTCGAGACTTCACAGAGCAGTGGAAAGAAATGCCAGCGTCACAGATCACGCCTGCCGATGTGGAAGACTTATTCAAGCGAATGGCGAGAATGGGTTACTCCAACTGTCGGCAGTACAACGTGAAGGTGGCGATCAGTCAGTGCTTTCGCTACGGGATCATGAAGCGGCTTCTCAAGGGAGTGACGGTTAGCCCGACTTATGGTTTCGGCATTAGCCGAAAAGAGTCGAAGCGACCGGAAATCCTCAATGGCCCGCAGATCGAGACTCTACTTCTTGAAGCCAAGTTACGGAATCATCCGTGGCGGACGATTTGGGAAGGGGCTTATCACCTTGGCTTTAGAAGCGGTGAAGGCCAGGAGCTTCGGGCTAAGGACGTGGACTTCTCGGAGAGGATGGTTTGCTTTGAGAGGCAATACAACACCTCTACGAAGCAAGTTGAGGACCTTAAGGACGATGAGTGGCGGCAGGTTCCCATAAACGACGATCTTTTTGAGTTGTTTACGGAACTCGGGGTCCAGAAAATGGCCCCCGAGGATCATGTTTTCCCCAGGATTACGGCCTGGAAGCATGGTGAAACTGCGAGGCACTTACGGACCTTCTGCGAGGAGATTGGAATTCCCTCAATCTGCTTCCATACGCTTCGAGCTTGTTGGGTGACGCACCTCCTCAGAAATGGGTTGGATCGGGTTACGGCAATGGCGATGGGCGGGTGGTCAGACCTCGAAACGATGGAGCGCTATATCAGGCTCGCAGGTATCGAGGTCAAGGGAGCAACGGATAGTCTTTCGATCCGAAAGAAGGAGCGCCCAGCAAGGGTGCTCAAACTCGTCGGAGCGAGATAGTAGTGAGGCAGTGGTGGTAGACGAACGGTTTCAAATGAGGTTATATACCTGTACCCCGTGCGTGGCCGGGGGCCGATTTACGGGTGACAGCCTCGTATCTGATCTCAGATACGAGCAAGGGCTAAGTTCTTGATATTCAAGAAATCCCTAAAGTCACCCCAAAAATACACAGCCGAACTCGTGAAAACGGGTTCGGCTTTTTTTATCTCATCGAAATCAAAAACCAAAGAAAGAGAACGAGTTAGCAGTTTCGCATGTGAGGCGTTCTCACAGAGACTTGCTCTTACTCGCTGCGGCTCACCGACTTTAGGTGGATATTTTGGTGGCAGCCAAAATTTCCGACGTTCGCTCCGTGGTCTCGCATTCGTACCAACTGAGTTGCATGAAATTGCGCCTCTTTTGGAAAAAATCGAGACAAGTTGTCTAAGCACTTAGCAGCTCTGAACTCCGCCCTTTTCGCACGGTCAAGCCGGGTGAACGGATCAATTTTTGACCCGTAACTCAGCAGATAGAACCGAGAAAGGTGGCAGCATCATGAAAACGATTCATCAGAAAAAGATCACGCAGGAGGCAATCATTATTCGCCACATGCGACACACAAGAAAGCTTTCGCTCAACCAAGCCGGGAGTTTGGTCGGCATTACGGGCTCCGCCGTTGCTCATTTTGAGCAGGGTAGAACGCCAATTTCGCGAGCGCGAATTGAGACATTTCTTGAGGCGTACCAATACAGCCGCGAGGAGTATCTTGAGTTTTTTGACGGCGACACGCTGCCAATCAACCTCCGTGACGAGTGCTTGGGGATCGTCAAGCACCTGGACGCAACGAAGCTTCAGGCCGTTCACGCTGTACTTGTAAACTTCATGCCCCAGAACACCACGGGGATCAGCTTCGCCTTGGCGCGCGCGTCCTCGAACAACTCCGCTGCAACGAAAAAGTTGACATGGCCCTCATAGAGGCCGTCACAGAGATCGGGATCGTAAAATCCACAGTGA
>JAHFAF010000184.1 GCA_023250715.1 Pseudobdellovibrionaceae bacterium
ACACACGAACATGGTGGGCTCTTTCCAGCAATTCGAACAGGTGTTTTTCGTCGCCATTTGTTGCGGTAAATAGCATAATCGAGTAACTTCTCGCGACTTAATTCCAAATGAGCACAATAAACTCAAAAATTAGAAACATTGCAATTATCGCTCACGTTGACCACGGGAAGACGACTCTGGTGGACGGCCTTCTTTGGCAAAGCGGCCTATTCCGTGAGAATCAGGCAGTTGCCGAAAGAGCCATGGATAGTGGGGATATCGAGCGCGAGCGCGGGATTACGCTCGTCGCGAAGAACGCGGCCATCCATTACAAAGGCGTGCGCATCAACATTGTAGATACCCCAGGCCACGCGGATTTCGGTGGAGAAGTGGAACGCGGTCTTCAGATGGTGGATGGCGCCTTGCTTTTGGTGGATGCCGCCGAAGGGCCTTTGCCTCAGACCAGGTTTGTCTTGAGACACGCGCTTGAGATGGATCACAAGATTATCGTGGTCATGAATAAGATCGATCGCCCGGACTCTAGGCCGGCCGAGGTTTTGGAAGAGATCTATTCTTTGTTTCTGGATCTGGATGTAAAGGATCACCAAATAGATTTTCCGGTGATCTATACCGACGCCCGCCGAAGAATTGCAGTAAAATCGCCTGAGGAAAGAGAGCAGGGGAAAGATCTTTCTCTGCTATTCGATGCGATTTTGGAGCACATCCCGCCCCCCAAGGTGGAAGAGGGGGGGCTTCGGATGCTCATCTCCAACACCAGCTACAACGATTTCTTGGGTCGACTTGCGATTGGGAAGATTCATGCGGGTAAGATTAGAGTGGGGGACAAAGTCGTTCTCTGCCAGGAAAAGGGACAAACCCCCGAGACCAAGATCACAGCACTTTTTTCTTACGACGGTTTACAGACGGTGCCCATTCAGGAGGCGATCGCAGGGGATATTGCGATAGTAGCCGGTATTGAGGAGTTGAAGATTGGGGATACTGTCGCCGATCCGGAGAATCCCAGACCCCTCCCTCGCATCCAAATTGAAGCTCCCACGATCTCAATTGAAATGATGGTGAATACCTCTCCCTTTGCTGGGAAAGATGGAAACCGTCTCACTTCTCGCGTGCTTTGGGATCGCATTCTTAGAGAGCTTCGAACGAATGTTTCCTTACAGGCGGAAAAAACGGCGTCTACCGATACAATTCTCATTCGAGGCCGTGGGGAGATGCAGTTTTCGGTTCTGGCTGAACAGATGCGTCGAGAAGGGTATGAGCTCATGCTCGGCCGCCCCAGAGTCATCACTCGCGAAGTGAATGGTAAACTTGAAGAGCCGCAAGAACATGTGGTGATGGATGTCCCTGAGAATTGCGTTGGCATCATTACCGAGCGTTTGGGAACGCGCAAAGGCGAGATGACGAATCTAGTGAAAATGGGTGGGTCTCGCGTTCGTTTGGAGTTTGATATCCCTTCGCGTGGTCTTATCGGGTATCGCTCGGATTTTTTGAACGACACTCGTGGTACGGGAATGATGAGTTCCTACTTTTTGAGTTATGTCGAATGGAAGGGCCGCATTCTCGATCGCGTGAATGGTGCTTTGGTCGCCGATCGCAATGGGTTTACGACCGCCTATGCGCTTTTCAATTTGGAATCGCGCGGCGTTCTCTTTGTGGGGGAAGGTGAAGATGTTTACGAGGGCATGGTTGTCGGCGAAAACAATCGACTGAACGATCTCAATATCAATGTGACGCGCGGGAAGAAGCTCACCAACATTCGTGCCGCCGGCAGCGATGAAAATATCATTCTCACGCCGCCTCGTCGCCCAACGTTAGAGACAAGCCTAGCTTGGATAGCAGAGGACGAAGTTTTGGAAGTTACGCCCAATCACTTACGTCTTCGCAAGCGCATTCTCGACCAAAACAAGCGCTCCATCATCCGCGTTCCCAAAGACGGGGAAGACGACGAATAATCTTTGCTATTGCGAGGGTGGCCGCGTCGACTGCGTCTCTTCGTAATGACATCACGGCGTCTTGCCACTATGGGCCATCCGAGTTTATAATTTCCTGCGATGGCCTCCAAGAAAGACCTCAAAAGTTTAGTCGGCCAGCTCTTCCAAGTTGGATTCAATGGCTTTTCTGTCCCCGATGAGTTTAAAGAATTCGCGTTAGAGTACGAGCTCGGGGGCACGATCTATTTCAAGCGAAACGTGCAATCACCGGGGCAGCTAGCGGAATTGAGCAACGAACTCCAGTTCAGTTGCCGAAATGCGAAGATGCCGCCGCATTTCATCGCCATCGATCACGAGGGCGGAAAAGTGAATCGTCTCGTGAAGCCCTTCACGAAATTTCCAGGCAATGATTACTTAGGCGAGCTTAATTCTCCGAAGGTCGGTTTCGAATTTGGCGTAATCCTGGGTAAGGAACTGAAAGCGGTCGGGATCAACATCAATTATGCTCCCGTGGTGGACGTAAACACGAATCCCGAAAACCCCGTGATGAAAAACCGGATGTTCTCTTCTGATCCGGAAGTTTGTGGGCGATTGGGGTCTGCGGTTTGTCGCGGCATCCAAAAGATGCAGGTGATGGCTGTTGCAAAGCATTTTCCCGGACATGGCGATACCAAAGAAGACTCCCATTTTTTGCTTCCCAAAGTGGAAAGGACGTTAGCCCAACTTGAAGAGATGGAACTGATTCCTTTCAAGCGTGTGATTCGCAGTCGCGTGGAAGGGATCATGACGGCGCATATTTTGAACCCGAATCTCGATCCAGAATATCCCGCCACACTCTCGGAAAAAACGATAGAGGGATTGCTCCGTAAAGAAATGCGCTATTCGAAACTTGTCATCACGGATGACATGGAAATGAAGGCGATAGCGGATAATTACGGTGCGGAAGAGGCGGCGGTTCTGGCGGTAAAGGCAGGTTGCGATATTTTGATATATCGGGGGGATGCTGGTTTGCCTGTGAAATGTATGGAAGCGGTCATTCATGCAATTGAAGAAAAGAGAATTCCACTTGCGACCGCGGAAGCGGCGGAGAAGAGAATTCTCGCGGCAAAAGCAGTCTATACTGAGGGCAAAAAGCCGGTAGATGTGACCCAGGTGGGGACTTTCATCGGCCTGCCCGAGCATTTCCAATTGGCTGATCAAATTCTAAGAAAAGAGCTCCCCAAGGGAACGGTCGAAGACAGTTCTTATTAGGTTTTAGCAGCTAGAAAACAGATCGGGCTGCTCGAGAGAGTTCTCGATGCTCTGGCAGACATACTCGAAATCCCGCTTGTTCCACTTCAAGTCCAAGTTGTCTGCGTGCACGGTCAAAACCTTACCGATCTTGTAGCCCGCAATCCAATCGTCATAACAACGATTCAATTGATGCAGATACTCGTCGGGAATATTTCGTTCATATTCCCGGCCGCGCTCCCGGATACGGGATTTTAAGCACTCAACCGAGCGCCGCACGTAAACAACCAGGTCTGGCGGAACCAAATAACCCGTCATCGTGGAATAAAGCTCAAAATAATTCTCGTAATCGCGCGACTCCATCTT
Organism: Pseudobdellovibrionaceae bacterium; assembly: GCA_023250715.1. Taxonomy (GTDB): domain Bacteria; phylum Bdellovibrionota; class FAC87; order UBA2466; family UBA2466; genus JAHFAF01. The sequence continues at coordinate 3,525 of JAHFAF010000184.1, forward strand.
GCCGCTTTCGTGAAGGGCTCGTGCGAAGATGTGCGCATCTTCATAAATGGATCGATCCTGAATGGCCGAGCCACCCGAACTCAAAATCTTCTGGTGCGCTTGAAATCTCTTCGAAAGAAAGAACACCTGGAGCTGGAGAGACCAGCGAGGCATGTCGGAATAAAAATCCGCAAGGTAGGGATTCTCCGTGACGACCTCATAATGAGGATCCCAATTGTAATGTTCAGCCAACAGCTGGGTCAGAGTCGTCTTTCCCGAGCCGATGTTTCCGGCAATGGCGATAAATCTCTTAGAACTCAAAGAAGTGGACCCCCGTGGCTACATAAGTACTTTGAATCTCCTTAAACCGTCAAGAATCTCCCATTGCACCTGATGACCCATTCCAGTAGTTTTAGCCCAGTTTTTTTGGACGGAGATGTTGATGGGCGTCAAAACCGAAGAGCTCAAAGTAAAAGGGTATGAACGTGTCGTTCACCGTCAATGCTCGAGCTCTGGTTTGAACGCCCTTATTGCGATTCACAGCACGGCTCTTGGCCCTTCTTGCGGCGGGGTCCGTTTACTTCCCTATGCTACCCATGAAGAAGCGCTTCAGGATGTTCTTCGTCTCGCACGTGGCATGTCTTACAAATCAGCGCTTGCGGGAATCGGCTTTGGTGGCGGGAAAAGCGTCATCGTGCGCGATCCTGCGCAAAAAAATAAAGATCTTTTTCATGCGATGGGCGAGTTCGTCGAGAGCTTAGGCGGAAAATACATCGCGGCAAAGGACATGAACATCAGCACCGAGGATTTGCTCCGGGTGAGAGAGCGCACTTCCCATGTGCTCGGCATCGAGGGCCTTCCTGGGTCCAGTGGCGACCCTTCGCCGGTCACCGCGCGTGGCCTTTTTCGCGCGCTCGAGGCCACCTTGGAACATTTAACGGGGAGCCATCGCATGAATGGCCTTCGGATTGCCCTCCAGGGTTTAGGTCACGTGGGGTTTCGCCTAGCGGAAATGGCACGGGAGGCGGGGGCCGAGCTTATTGTCACGGACATTGATAAGGTGGCCGTTGAAAAGGCGGTGAAGCAGCTGGGGGCGAAAGCGGTCGCGGCGGATGCGATTTATGAAGTTCCTTGCGATATTTTTTCACCCTGTGCTCGTGGCGCCGTGTTGAATTCTGAAACGATCCCGAAGCTCAAGTGCCGGGCCGTAGTCGGCGCCGCTAACAACCAACTCGCGACCGAGGAAGATGGTTTTCGGCTTTGGAATCGGGGAATCTTATACGCTCCAGATTTTGCCGTGAACGCAGGTGGGATCATCAATATCTTTATTGAGTTTGAAAATGGCACCTACGATCCGAAAAAGGCGTTAGCCAAAACGGATGGTATCTTTACCGCATTGAAGGAGATTTTCGAGCGTTCGAAACAGAGTAACCGGCCGGCCTTCTTGGTTGCGGATGAATTGGCCGAGGAGCGGTTAAGTGGCGGAACGCGCTGAAGCTGGTCACCCCTTAGGCGTTCACCGAGTGCTCGACTCTCCCGCCGGCCTTCCTCAGGCGGCAGAACGGCTCGACAACTCTCTTCCCATTTTCTCGAATGAAATTCTAATTGAAGTTGAAAGGCTCAATATCGATGCTGCGAGTTTCGTGCAAATGGAACAGGAGACGGGCCATGATCCGAGGAAAATCGGCGAAATTCTCCTTTCCAACTGTCGGCTAAGAGGGAAACAGCAAAATCGAGTAACAGGTTCCGGCGGGATGCTCATGGGAAAGGTTGCCCAAATCGGCAAGAGTTATCGCGGCCTCGTGAAATTGAAGAAAGGCGATCGCATTGCAAGCCTGGTCTCTCTCTCTCTCACTCCCCTACATTTGGAATCGATCATTCAAGTTCATCCTTCCGCCCACCAGGTGGATGTAAAAGGGCACGCCATTCTTTTCGAAAGAACGATTGCGGCGATTCTGCCCAAGAATCTGCCGGAAAGCCTATCCCTAGCTGTTTATGATGTAGCTGGGGCCCCTGCTACGGTGGATGGCCTTTGTGCTAAGGGAAAGACGCTCATTGTCATAGGCGGTGGGGGTAAGGCGGGAATTCTTTCATGCGTTGCCGGGCGTCGGAAAGTGGGCCCCCGCGGCAAAGTCATCGCTATTGAACCCTTTGCCCGTGCTGCACAGCAATTGAGGGACCTTGGAGTTTGCGATGAGGTCTTGGAAATTAATGCCACCGAACCGCTGCGCGTCGAAGCTGGTGTGCGGGAAGTCACCCGTGGTAAAATGGGAGATGTCGTTATCAATGTTGCGTCGGTTCCCGATACCGAAGTCAGCACTCTTCTCAGCGTAAAATCCAAGGGAAAAGCGGTCTTCTTCAGCATGGCAACTTCGTTTACGCGCGTGGCCTTGGGTGCGGAAGGAATAGTTAGCGATGCAACTCTGATCTTCGGTAATGGCTACTATCCCGATCACAGCCGGTTCGCGATCGATCTGGTGCGAAAGCATAAACGCTTACGTGAGCTTCTCTTGAGTCGCTACCAGGCTCACTAGTTTCGTGTTTGCGAGGGGCGCTGCCCCGAAGCAATCTTATCGCTAAGCGGTGAGCTTGCTTCGTCGCCTTCGGCTCCTCGCAATTACGGTCAGGAAAAGATGAAGGTCCCTCGTTGCAAAGTTCAATGCGTGGGCGAGATTACCCCGTGGGGTAAGCAGCTCCTCAAGGATCTCCAAGGGGAGAACGTCATTGAACCGACATTTCAGTCGGCGCAGGAGTTCATGGAAGGAAGTGGCCCGGCACTCGCCCTGATTGAAAACACTCCCGACAGCAAAGCCTCAATCATTAGAATTCGACAGAGTGCCCGGCGTTTTTATTTCATTTGGTATGGCCGTGTTTTCTCCAAAGAAGATTGTCAGTTTGCAGTCGATGTTCGCGCCTATGCCGTGCTGGAACATGCACGGGCGGAGGATACTAAGCTCGTCGACATTTTTGGAAAAGCGGCCGAGAGCTTGGAGATTGCGACTCAATTCAATCATCTCGTGCATTCTTTGAAATCTCTGTTGGTCCAGGCGGAGGCCGAAGAGGCGAATCGGCCGCTGGTCAATGAAGTGAAGACGGCCGTATCAAAGATTGAAACCTGTGTTTTTGGAAATGAGCTTTTGGGCGGGAAACCAGGGGTTCCTCCCGGTCAAGGGGCCACTCCTTTTTATCGCACTCAAGATTTTAGCGATGCGCTACAAACCGTGCACGATTTGGAGAGAACGGGAGTTCTTTGGGTCAAGGCCGATCTTCCGGGGCAGGAAGGGAAGGTCGAGTTCATTCAAGGCAAAATTGTATCTGCTCAGGCCGGAGATGCACGCGGTCTCAAAGGAATTTATCGCATGTTTCTCTGGGACCAGCCGAAGTTTCAATTCTCCCGCAGAGAGGCGCAGGACTGCTTCGTCGAAGAACAGATTACGATGAGTCTTCAACACCTGAGCAAAGAGGGCGAAGACTTTCGGAAAAGATATGAAAGAATCCGCCGGGAGATTCCGCCAGGTGAGCTGAAGGTGGAACTCGAGCCAAGCGCTTTGCACGCTGGAACCCGCCTTCCTCATGCGGAATTCTCGACCTTGGCTTCCGTCGTCGAGTTTGGAAGAATTTCCCAAGTCATCGACAACAATCCCCTGCCTGATGTCACTCTCTTCGAGTGCCTCATTCACTTAAAAAAACAAAATATGTTGCGAGTAAAAGCGGGCTGAAGGTTCAGTTATTCACTCCGCTTGAGGTAAAGCGCAGCTTTTTATCCAATCGGATACCAAAATTTAGTCCCGAAAAGGAAGAGGGACCAGCAAGGTAACCGGCGCGAAAGGAAATTCGCCATCCCTCGCCTAGAATAAATCCCAAGGAAGCACTGGGCTCCAACATAAAGCCTGATCCCTGAGCTCCTCTTGCTTCGATGTTGCCTTCCGCGAATGCGGGCACGATTCCCAATTCATAATTTATGTTTTCTGTAAGCATGCCATCGCTTGAAAGAGATGGGCCGCAATAGAATAGGTGATCGCCGCCAGAAATCCGTGTGAGCCGTGTTCCCCCAACGTATGCCTCAAAACCTACCGATAGCGGAATAAAAGAGCCTTCAATGAAATGGGCCGCGCGGAAGCCAACCATATCTCCTTGCGAATTATCGCCCGAAAGAGTGCTCAGGTTGTCGTACCCGCCCACAGGAAAAGCCTTGTACTCGAAGCCCCATCGAAAGCGGCTCGAATATTGTGTTTCGGCGAAGGCCGGGGCTCCGCCCAAAAAGAAACCTATTGCCAGCAGCAATAGGTAAATACTCCCATTTCTATTCATATGGATCTAAGAGTGCCAAAAAGTTTGGACTCAAATATGAAGAAATTGAGCAGTCCTTCGGGTAAATGACCTATATTAATTAATATAGTATTTACAACGGTTTAGTTCATGGTTCGATGATGACATCAATACGGCGATTGATGGCCCGCCCCTCGGAAGTCCTGTCCGAAACGAGGGGACGATTGAAGCCAAAGCCTGCCGTAATCACTTTTTCCGTGGAGATCGTATTATTCGCGACTAGATATTCCTTCACCGCATTCGCACGATCGAGCGAGAGGCGTTCGTTCACGGGAGCGGAGCCCACGGAATCTGTATGCCCCTCGATTACCAAATTCGGCTGCCCGAAAAGGCGAATCGCCTTTTGAACTTTAGCGAGTAGCGGATAGTTTTCAGGCAAAAGAATGGCTTTTCCCACCGGAAATTTAATGGCTTTGAGCCGGACTACGATTTTACCCGCATCTCTCAATACCTCGGCCTCAGTCGAGTCAAATTGAGTACGAACTTCCTTGTATTTCGCATCGAGCTCAACTTGGGGCTGCGTTTTTTGCACTACCGAGTTCAAGCTCTGCACGTCCGAGCGCAGTTTCTGAGTCTCTTCGGCGAGTCCCCGTCGGTTCTGCTTCAGCTCTTCAATCGAACTTTGAATGGTCTTCACTTGGTC
>JAHFAF010000527.1 GCA_023250715.1 Pseudobdellovibrionaceae bacterium
TCGAGTTAAGCCAATGTGCACCGCTACTGAGGAAGGCGGGCTGAAAAACCGATGAGTTACTACCAGGGCGACAAAATCGCTGGGGAATTAGGGCGACCAAATCGCCCAAAAATCACAGAAAAAATTGAGTGCGCAGCTCTAGCGCTCATGCAACATTTGGGCAACGTTCGACAGGTATATTTGGATTACTGAGATCTTCTGAGAGAGAGAGGCATTGCGCCGCCCTTTGGTCCTAAAATCAATCTTACTTCGACGAGGGACTAGAAAGGGCGGCGAAATGAAAATGCTACTTACAGACCTTGATCCGGGTTGCGTAGAGCTCGGTGCCATCGCCCTGTGGGCCTAAGTCCGACATCACCAGAATGTCGCCGTTCTTGCCGTCAAAATCGAGATATTCGGCCACTTCCCGGCTGTCATTTTCCTCATACGCTTCTCTCAGCGCTTTTTCAGTCTTGAAAAAATCGCTCTTCACAATCTTGGTCTTGCCATAACGAACCGCCAAAACTCCCTGCTCTTCGTTCAAAAAGTTACCCAGCATGGCATCCAAAATCTCCACTGCTTCTGCTGCCATTCCTCGATAACAGATTTCCGGATACTCGTAGTAATAGCCACTCTCAATAACAAACCGAAGTTCCGTCTTCGAAATCTTATTCGCGGCTTCAATTCTCTTCGTCAAAACCTTCCAAAAGGGCTCCGGATATTTCCCCACGATCACCAGCTCCGGAAGTCCCTCCGACCCCGCATATTTTAGAGTCCTGTTAAGTTTCGCAACATCGATCTTCACTTCTTTGTGGTTGATGAAAGTGTAGCCCTTGAGAGGGAATTCCACGCTCGTTCGCGCTTCGGCTTGGGAGAGGGAAATTGCAAGTCCCAGGATCAGAGTCAATATTGAGATAGATTTCACGGTAATGAGCCTCCAAAAAAATTACTTATCTCAAGCCATACCTGGGGGAGCTCTCGCCTTGAAACCTATTGATGCAGTACGTCATAACAAATGTTTCAGGGATTAAATGTGATATAGTCCCCCGCTCCTATGCGCTTAAATTTTCAATTAGAGAAGGAAGCTCGAGGGAGTCGAGCACGGGCTGGCGTTTTCACAACAGCTCACGGACCAGTCCTTACCCCGACCTTTATGGCCGTGGGCACGCACGCCACGGTGAAGTCCCAGACGGTCGATCATCTGAAAGCCGCGGGATCCACGGTCCTGCTTGCCAACACTTACCATCTCCTTCTTCGTCCCGGACCGGAGGTATTCAGGAAACTAGGCGGTATTCATCGATTCATGAATTGGGACGGACCAGTTCTCACCGATTCCGGAGGGTTTCAGATTTTTTCTCTCCCGCACTCCCGGAAAATGAACGAAGAGGGTGCTACTTTTCAAAGCTATGTCGATGGAAAAATGCATTTGCTTTCCCCTGAAGTCAGCATCGCCATGCAAAGAGCAATCGATAGCGACATCATGATGGCGCTCGATCAATGTGTTCCTTCCACGGTGGACCGGGAAGAGGCGCATACGGCAATGGAGCTAACCCATCGCTGGGCAAAGCGAAGTTTGGAAGCCCGTGGCGATTCCAAACAGGCCCTCTTTGGAATTGTGCAGGGAGCTTGCTTCGAAGATTTGCGAGAAAAGAGCGCCGAGACTCTTACCCGCATGCCTTTCGATGGATTTGCCGTCGGGGGGCTCGCTGTTGGTGAGTCGAAGGAATTAAGAGACAAATTTTGTGAAACCACGGCGAGTCTTCTCCCGCGGAATCTACCTCGCTATCTGATGGGAGTTGGCACGCCTATCGATCTCCTCGAGGCCGTTCACCGCGGGATTGATATGTTCGATTGCATTATTCCCTCCTCCCTCGCAAAACGTGGCGCCGTCTTTACTTCCCACGGCAGACTTCAATTGCGGCGCGAGATCTACAAATTTTCTGAAAGTGCGCTCGACCCCGAATGCCCGTGTTCGACCTGCAAAAATTATTCGAGGGCTTATCTACATCATCTGCATAAAGCCGATGAAACTCTGGGATGGACCCTCCTCACCTATCACAACCTTACGTTTTACCATCGCCTAATGCGTGAGATGCGGGAAGAGATTCTCAATAACTCCTTCTCAAGTTACTACGAAAGTAAGAAACTTCTCCTGGAGCGATCCGACAACACCTCTCCTGCTATCATTCACCGTCCTCGCGTGCGACGGCATCAATTGGGGGACTACGAAGTGCATGTTTCGGACACCGGATTTCACAGCATTCGCCAGATAAGCTCTGGTGAGGTCATGCACCCTGCTATCGATCCCCTTCACGAAGCGCATCAACTATACGTCGAACAACCGCGTCTAGAAGCACAGCTGCGCCTTTCAACACCTGACCCCCTTATAATTTGGGACGTAGGGCTGGGAGCGGCGACCAATGCGATGGCGGCCATTCGTTGTTATGAGAGCATTTCCGAAGAGGGTGCCGTTCGCCCTCTAAGAATCATCAGCTTTGAACGCGACCTTCACAGCCTTGCCCTCGCGCTAAAATTTCCTTCGAAATTTAGACACCTTCGCCATGCAGCTCCTCAAGACCTTCTAAAGGAAGGAGTTTGGCAGAGCCCCTCACTTCCCCTTCGTTGGGAACTAGTGAAGGGGAACTTTCTTGAGACGTTGGAATTAGCAGACGCTCCCGATCTAATTTATTACGATCCCTTTTCTCCGAAAACGG
>JAHFAF010000528.1 GCA_023250715.1 Pseudobdellovibrionaceae bacterium
TACGGGCCTTTCTTCTGGGGTTACCGCAGTTGCGGCGGGCGGATTTCATTCCTGCGCGATCATGAATGGGGCCTTGAAGTGTTGGGGAAATAATTCCCACGGCCAGGTGGGCAATGGGACGCCCGATGAAGAAAGGACCCCTGTAGATGTTTCCTCAATGGCGTCGGGCGTGACCGCCGTTACGGCAGGAGAGTCGCACACCTGTGCGATTCAAAACGGCCGGCTCTACTGCTGGGGTGAAAACTCGGCGGGTCAGCTCGGCACGGAATCGACGACTGAAAGCTTGATTCCGGTTCTTGTTCACGGGTTGGACAATACGATAACGTCCGTTTCCGCTGGAGATTTTCATACTTGCGCAACAACGGGCGGCGACATCTATTGCTGGGGCCACGGCGCCCAAGGGCAACTCGGAAATGGCGACACTAACCGTGCCACGAAACCTTCTTACGTTGTGCTTCTGACCTCCAGCTCGGCATACCCGCTTCTTTTGTGGTCTTATGTGGAGAGGTGGATCCGGAGGCTCTTTTGAAACGCGGTCTTGTTAAAACTATTTTTCAAATGAGCTTCTTAGAAGAAGGTACGCAAGAAGTCTCTCCAGTGCATGCAATGAACGCCATCGGCTATTCCAGAATGAGTGTCTTGCGAAAGGTAGTAGCGCTTAGCCGATTTCCCAAATCCAGTCGTATTTCTTGCTAAGGCCTTCACTTCGTCGAAATCGATCCGAGTTGTTGATTTAATCTCGATCAGAACGTCCTTGCGCGCTTTCGAAAGAACGAGATCCACTTCTACTCCTGATTGCGTTCGATAATAGGACAAGTGGTAGTCTTTGCGGGAGTACTCGTTTAGTCGGATCATCTCTAAGACGATGAAATTCTCAAATAGGTCGCCGTAATGTGAGGTCCTTGGGTTGGGAATCGTGTCTATCAGGTCATTAAGGTAGTTTTGTACACCCAAATCGAAAAGGTAAAGTTTCGCCGGCTGTTGTTGAGACTTGCGAATAGACCGGTGGAATCCCGGAATCACATAGCCGACAAGGGTATCTTGCAAGATCTGAAGATAATTGACCACCGTCTTGTCATCGGCCCCAACGTCCTTTGCGATCTTATGAACATTGAGAACCTTCCCGCTCATTTGTGCCGCAACATGCAGGAAATTTCGGAAAGGATCTAGCTTTCGAACAATTTGCTCAATCTGGATCTCTTCTCTAATAAAGGTAAGGTAGTAGGATTTTAAATACTCCCGCTTTTCTTCCCGGCTCTTGAGTGCAACAAGTTCCGGGAGGGTCCCAAATTTGAGAGCGGTGGCTAATTCAAATCTGTTTCCCAGCTCCGTCGCCGTTAACGGATAAAGCTGGTACACATTCGCGCGCCCGCCCAGAAGGTTTGCTCCCCCCCGCTTGAGTTTGCGTGCGCTTGAGCCCGTGAGCGCAAATCTATTCTTTTTTCCTTCAATCAGCTTGTGAACGGTATTGAGTAGCTTACTCGCCTTTTGAACTTCATCGATAAAAATCCATTCATGTTTCTGAGCGAGAAGTTCGAGTCGTTTGGGCTCCCGTGCATAGGCGTCGAGCACCTCGTCATCCAATAGATCGACGTAGCCACTTTCCGAAAATTGTGGAAGGTCCCTCAGAAGAGTGGATTTTCCAGTTGAACGCGCGCCAAACAAGAAAAAGGAACGTGATTGCAGTGGATTACATAGTCGCTTGAACATACTCCAAAATTCTCTGCGTTTTTTGGAGTGTTGTCAAAAGAACTGCTTCATCGCAAGCGCTTATCCATTTAACTTTTTTAGAGCTCTTTAAGACGTTTGAATTTAGCTCCATGAGCTTCTTCGATGAGCAGATTTTCATCAATGTTCTTCATAATAATCGGCTTAAAGGCTCTAAACATTGTCTTGAGAGCTTGAGGATTCTTCCTGTCGGTCTTTTTGGGATAAGAATTGTCACGGCAGGAGCGCTGGCTAAATTCGCCTTGAACCATGTGGGGTAATGCGAGCGGATGGCAAGCAACAGAGCTTGAGCGGCTTCGACTACTCGAGGGTCTTTTGTCTCCTTCGAGCGCAGATCCAGACAGAGCTTAAAAAGCTCATCGGCAAAGGATCTTTCAGTGAGATTGCGTGACTTTTTTTGAGAGATACTCGGAGATAGCGGGAGTCCGCATCGGATGAGAATGTTTAGGTCGGCAGGGACGGGACGAAAATGGATTTCTATATTTAACGTCCTGCAAAGGCCCTCAAGAGTGGAATGGGAAGGATTCGCTTTTCCGAGCTCAATGTTCTGAATCGTGGGCAGGCTTACGCCAGAAAGGTGGCTCAGGGCAACCTGGGAAAGGCCCAAGCCGGTTCTTCTCTCGCGAATGATGGACGCAAACATCACTATTATAATACGCATATTATAATATGTGTCAATCCGTAGTGGTTACTTGAGCGGATTTTACTCAAGTTTTCGCTGCGATGTACCGAAGGGGAATAGAGCCATGGAAAAGAAGACCTCCAGCATCACCATCCTTCTTCGTCGTCACCAAAAGGGCGATGGGGCAGCTATGGGAGAATTGGCGGAGCTAGTTTTTCAGCGCCTAAGAATTCTCGCAAGAAGCCATCTTAAGAAGAATAGCCAAAGGTCCATTCAGTCCACAGAGCTCGTAAATGAACTTTTCATGCGATTGATGCAGGCAAAAGAAATTGGGGCTGAAAG
>JAHFAF010000529.1 GCA_023250715.1 Pseudobdellovibrionaceae bacterium
TGTATCAGCTGATTTACGACTTTAATGGCTTCTTCATCAAAGCCTAGGTCTTTAAGGTCTAGCCGCACACTGCTCTTGTCCAAAATACGAAGCACAATCCGTTCCCCGTGGGCCGTCGGGATAACAGATAAACGTAGATCGACGTCTTTTCCTGCGATCTTAATCTTGATACGGCCGTCTTGAGGCAAGCGTTTCTCAGCAATGTCGAGCTCACCCATGAGCTTAATGCGCGAGGAGATTCCGGCATGAAGCCCCTTGGGAGGTCTTGCTACATCGTAGAGTACCCCGTCGATGCGTAAACGCACTACCATCTCTCGTTCATAAGGCTCGATGTGAATATCAGACGCCTTGTCCTTAATCGCTCGGAACATCAAATTATTTACGAAACGAATGATTGGCGCATCGGTCTCCGAGGACTCGAGTAAGTCCATGGGTTCTTCGAGGTCGTATTGAAATTCATCCTCGGCCTCTTCCGAGATTTCCGACATGATGTTTTGTCGTACTCGCTCATACACGCGGTTAATAGCGTCGAGCACTACCTTGCTCTCACAGAGAATAGGCTTAACTTCCTTTTGGAAGATAACTCGCAGGTCATCCAGGCATTGAAGGTTGAACGGGTCTGCGATGACCACCGTGACCGCAAAATCGTCGATGGCAACAGGCAGAACTTCGAACTGGCGTGCGTAAGAGATGGGAATGTCTTTTACCCATTCCGGATCGATGGTGCCGTAATCAATTTCCTTGATGCAGGGAATGCCGAGCTGAATCCCAAGTGCCGTCAGAATTTCATTAGGTTGAAGGAATTTTTTCTGGATGAGAATTTCGCCAAGGCGGCCGCCCTTCTCCTTTTGAATGGCAAGCGCTTCGCGGAGCTGATCCTCTGTGAGCGAGGTTTGAGAGATTAAAATTTGACCGATCTTGGCCTCGCCTTTGAGTGCCTGTTTAACAAGCTCGGTAGAACTTTTCGCCACGGTTATTGCCCTCCGTTGTCAGGCGGAGGGACGTTGGGCGGCGGGAGGGCTTCGGGCGGGTTGTTGAGTAAGGGCGCCTCGGGAGGCGGGTCATTGGATTTGTAAGGTTGGCTTTGTGCCTTCTTCGTTCCTATTTGCGATCTTTCGCCGGGGCGAGGCTTTGGTTCTTCCTCGTCGTCACTATTGTCGTCATCATCGCTCGGAGTGGGAGCGACTTCCTCTTCTTCATTTCTGAAAAAGTCGGCGCTGAGGCTCGCGTTCTTTTTTCCTCTCTCCATTTGTTCCTTGAGCTGTTCTTTGAGTTCTTTCACCCTCTCTTCGTGCTCGTCACCGCTCAAGTGATCATCGATAAACTTGTCTCTCTTCCCAAGGGTTTCTCCCACGAGATCCGCTGCTGCGACCGTGGTACCGATAATCCTCGGACGCAAAAGAATAACTAGATTGGATTTCGTAACTGTGGTCGTTTTGCTTTTAAATAACCAACCCAAGATGGGAATGTCTCCAAGAAGGGGAACTTTCTTGACGTTTTCGTCTATCCTATCCGACATCAAGCCGCCGAGGACAACAAAATCCCTGTCTTTGACGACTACCTGCGTGTTGGTTTTGCGAGAGGAAACGGTCTTTTGTTTGTTCAGCAAGTCACCCGGGACATCCTTGTCCGATGCGCTCTCTACGTTTTGTTCAATTTCAAGACGAATGGTTTTGCTCGCCGCGTTTATATGGGGCGTAAGTGTGATGTCAATACCTGAGGTCACTCGATCGATATTGATCGTGGGAAGAGAACTTGTCTGCCCGGCCGCCGGGAGCGACTGTCCGGAAATAACCGGAATCTTGTCTTGAACCTGGAAAATAGCTTTCTCATTATCCAGGGCGATAATTTGGGGGGTGGAAAGGACGGACGCGTTTACGTTCGTGGTGAGAAAATTTAGAATTCCAATGAGAGATACCTGCTGCGCTCCCGTCGCTCCGGGAATATTCGTGGAGAAGCCGGGACTGAAGCCCGGAACCGTAACGCCGGATGTGGGGATGCCCGAGATCAAACTCGCTATTTCGGTCGCATCACTTGTGACAAATCCACCGCCAAACTTTCCACCCGGGGTGAGTAGGCCGTAGTTAACGCCCCATTTATTGGTATTACTGACACCAACTTCCAATACGGCGGTTTCTACAAACACTTGCAAGCGGGGAATATCGAGCTTTCGTATCACCTTCTTGATCGTCTGGTAGTCGGAAGCGTTCGCGGTGATGACGAGCGAGTTGGTCGCTGTATCGGAGGTGATTTTCACGCCCTCTCCGAGCTCGGCCGTTACGGGCCCCGTGCTTCCTCCCCCGATGGGGCTTTGCGCCCCTCCGGGAGCCGGCGACCCCGGACGCTGCGTAGAACCGCTGCTGCGACGACTCGATCTAGCGCCCGCATTTCCGCCGCCCGAGAGGGCCGAGAGTGTCGTAGCTAAGTCTTCTGCCTTTGCGTACTCGCAATAATAGACATGGATACGGCCCGTGTCCGTGACTCTTACGTCGAGTTTCCGCACTAATAGTTTCAAGGAATCGAAGCCAGCCTTATTTGCCAGGACGACTAAGCTATTGGTCTGTTCGTCCGGAATAATTTTCGAGATGATGCCGCCACCACGCGTTCTTTCTAGTGAGCTTCTGCGGAAGCTTCTCGCCTGCCCGCCACCGCTGCGTTGGTCCCCATCGCCGTAGATTTCGCTC
>JAHFAF010000185.1 GCA_023250715.1 Pseudobdellovibrionaceae bacterium
GCCTTCCAACTCAAGATAATCAGAAGTGAGGTGAGAAAAATTTCTCTTCCAGCCCGAAGTGAAGGTCAAATTTTCGTAATCGAGAGCCAGCCTGCTGGATTGAAAAAGCGTGCGTTCGGCCGTTAAAGTCACCCCATTCACCGGTGAAAAGGCATATTCGTTCCGGCTCTGGATGCGCTGGGAGGTCTCCGTGGCAGAGCTTCCCGATGTGTACGGTGTAAATCCTGATTGATAGTAACTTGCGTTAAGCCCGAGGTTTAACGAAGTAGTGGGAGAGAAATCCGCCGAAGCCGACCCGGCCTTTAGGCGGCTATTTCCTGGGGATTGATCTTGAATGGTAATGGCCCTGGAATCAGAAACAGACAGTCCCGCCCGCCAAAAGGACTGTGGGTCCAAGGACGCGGATAACGAGTAAGAATTCTGATCGCTTCCAAAACGGGTGGGCAGAGAGTAGGCACCAAAATCAGCCGGAGTGCGCATGAAACTTCCGGAAAGAGAGACAGGTGCCAATTGAATACCCATCGCTACATCCAAGGCAGAGCGAAATCTCTTATCACTCCACAGACGAAGGCTTGCCGGAGTTATCAGGTTATTCTTGTAATTCAGCGCCACCATCGTTTCGAAGCCGCTTTCCGAGATTCCAATGAGATCGTTCTTTTCAAAACCAACTAAGTGACCATTCAGCCGAAAAGCCTGGGAGAGCTCATAACTTCCCCCGGTTCCCACAACAGGCGTGGACTTTTCTCCCCAAAAAAAATCCTTTACACCAGCGCGCGCCAAACCGGCCACGAGATAATAGTGCCGGTTAGCCGCCGGAAAATCCGCGCGGGCCCCGCGAATGGAACCTGCTGTTTTGAAGCCCTCTAAGGTAGCGTCGGTATCCCCCACCCGAAAAACAAAACGCCGTTTACGATCGTATTCATAGAAAATCCGATCCAGAAACCGAAACGGACGTGGCTCCGGAATATAAAGTGGTTTTAATGACTTGATCTGAATTTCATGCACCCCACTATCACTTGGATCTCGATAGGAAAAAAATTCCTCTTGCGAAACTACTGATTGGGGCAACTGCCACCCAACTCGGGTGCCGATGCTGCCACGGCTCCCATTCGGCGTTTGAAGGCTCGAAGGTGGTGGTGGCAGAGTGATGTCCTGCACCGGCACCGTGACGCGAATTACGTCAGTCCTATTATTTTCCGAGAAAAGCGTTACAGTCGCGACTCCGAAATCCGTCGCCTGAACGACTACATACGTCTCCCCTTTTGTCAGAACGGAGAGAATGCGATCACTGGAGCATGAGGAATTCAAAAGCCTTGCCCCTCCGGCATCTAGCGTTACCGATTGCCCCAATTGCAAATTGAGTGACCGAACGACTGTGTCCTCGGCGAGAAGACACGTAGAGAGAACTAGGACGGAAGAGAAAAAAGCGATCGGGGAGAATAATCTTTTCAACGAGAGTTAAAGGAAAAATTCCTAACGATCGATTTTTCCTTTCCAAAAAATAGGGTCATTAGGCCGTCATACGAGGTGCCGCTCGCAGGCTCGAACGTGATGGGAATTTCGTAGTCGACCGTTTGGCCCGGGAGGACGACCTTTTCCGCCTTAATCGATCCCCTCGCAACCGTTTCCTTGTCCTTGGACCGGGTGACCAAGATCTCCCCGGAAGGAAAGGCATAAATCTCATCCATATTCTGGAGACTGAATTTCAAAATAAGAGGCTTAAACGGCGTCGGCTGCTGCACCTCAAAATTCGTTAGATTGAGCCGAGAGACTTCCTTTTCACTCCGCTGATAGAGTACGGGAATCGCAATCCGCATGGAAATGCCCAGATTGCTCTGACCCTTATTCGCATCTTCATTCACCTTTTCCACGAATACAGTCGCATACGCCGACAAAGGGGCATTCGGAACCAAAGGCGCCGTTTCGTCCGGAGGCGGACCCTCGGCAGCCCCCTTCATTTCCGGTGGCGCTGGTGGTAGAGCCGCGAGAGATCGTGGCACAGCGGAGGACAAGGGAACGGCGAAAACGAAAGTAGCGTCTGCCGAGCCGCGCGCGGGAATCTCGACTTGCCGTTTCGGAAACGAAATCCAGGAAGCCGCCGAGTAAGGAGTCGTACCTGGATCCGGAAAAGCCCGCTTATTGCTCGAGTCGTACCAAAAGTCCCCAACGTAAAGATCCACAATAATCGCCTTCTCTCCCGCGTTATAAACCTTCAAGGCCTGAGTGAGGGACTGCCCGGCGGGGGAAAGTATCTCCAGGTAGGGAGGGGACACACTCAGGGAGCTCCCCTGTGCCATAGGAAAAAAGACCACCGATAAAATAAACGCCAATTGCGTTAGTTTCATATCGAGAATTATATCAAAGAGGGCTTACGGTAAGGACTAGAGGAGAATTCTTAGAAGAAGTTTTGGGAAGATCGAGAACTTGATCCGGGCGCGTGGGGTCCAGTAGAAGTTCGGCCTTGGTGTTTCCTCCTCCCTCTCTTTGACCCAGAATTACGACCGTTCCCTTTCGATACCAATAATTAATGTGAAGCATGCTCTCTTTCCCAGAGGATCTCAGCCGAATTCTATGTGACTTTTTCA
The DNA here is from genome assembly GCA_023250715.1 of Pseudobdellovibrionaceae bacterium. Taxonomy (GTDB): domain Bacteria; phylum Bdellovibrionota; class FAC87; order UBA2466; family UBA2466; genus JAHFAF01. The sequence goes on from JAHFAF010000185.1 coordinate 2,586, forward strand.
ACGAGCCAGTAGCCCCACCAAAAGGCAAAGCCACACGATCGCGCATATGAGCCCGCATCGTGACTCTACCCGATTCGGAGCCCGACGAAAGGACATCCAGAACTCCGGCCGGCGCAAGAGTCTGCCATATGAGGAGAAAAACCAAAAAAAAGCGTTTCACGAAGGAACCCCTTCTGAAACGGCTAGCAACTAATTTCGTGGGCTGGAGTAAATGTAGAGTTGAACGAGTTGCGTCTTAGATTGCCTTTACCATGAGCCTACGTGCCACCGTGAATGTTAAGGCGTACGGAGGTAAGGATAACACACCGCAATATGACAGGAATAAGAATCAATTATGAAGATTTTTTCATAAAGCAGAGAGGGTGAATTGCAGGACACTTCGCAGGGTTCCTTTATCGGAAGGGTAGATATTCAACGCCATGGTGCGATCGTAACTTCCCGGAGAGGCATTTTGAAGAATATGGACACCACCGGAGTCCAATGCACTCAGTGGCCGCAGCGTCCCGTGAGAATCGTCGATTTCAATACCATCGCGAGCATTAAAATTTCCCGGAGAGGAGCGACGGCATGATAGGGTAACGTCTCCCGGGCCAGATCTGTCGACGGCGAAGGAGAATTCGCTTTCGTAATGGCCGGCATTCCCCTTCTTTGTTCCTTTAACTCCAGGAACTTCCGTGGTGCCGAGATTATTTACGTCTCCAAAATTGATTCCGCTCTGACTTACTAAATTCCCTTCCCCTTGAGGACTGTCCTCAATACTCAATGTGACGACATCTCTTACCTGCGCCTGCACCTGAACATAACCTGAGCTTCCGGAATGTTGCCCGTGAATCAGATCGATAGTCCCAGCATGGACGAATTCAGTATTCAGAAAGATCCAGGACGCCAATACGATGTGAGTCAGGCTCGTTTTCATTTCCCGTTCCGTGGGAGGGCTTTTCCTTCTTATCGGCAGAGTGAATTGTAAAGTTTATTCCATTCTCCCGGCACAATGATTTCATCTTTGATTGTTACTCTCGGAGTAGACAATGGAAAAACTGCAGTTCGCGTATGGAGGAAAGATGAAACGCACCACTACACTCATCGTGTTATTCAGCCTGGTTGGGGCAAATCTACGGGCGGGTCAGGCGACCCTAATCAACAACGGTGCATCCCCAGGCTCCGGCCAAATCGAAGTACGTGCGAACGCAGTCAAGAAAGTTACCTTGGTTATCAGCGACTCCGGAGCTAACTCGCTAGTGAGTGAAACCGGGATTGATTTCGGTCAGGTTGACTCGGACGGTAATGTCAGCAGTACCGGAATCACGGGCACTTCCGCCGGTGCGGACGCAGCGCAATACCTGGCCCCGTTTGTATTTTCCGTCAATCGCACGGGAACGGGAAACGTAAGCCTTTCAGTAAGGCGTTCAATCGCGGGTAATTTCAGTGCAACAGATGGCGTGATGATCGAGGACAGTGCCGGCGTGGTCCAGCCCCTCTCCGGCGCCGGAACTTCCGTAACAGTTGTCGACACTCAGGCCGAAGGGAATTTTAACAAACAACTTGGTATTCGAGTCCACTCTGCGGATTCGGGTGCTTTAAGTTCGACGCTCACGTTTACCGCGTCGGCTCTGTAATGAATTGCAAAATCAACCACCCGCCTGGAGGAACCAGTCGGGAATTTTTCGGGGATTCAAAAGCGGCCCTGAAGATTTCGAAGAAATTTCAGGGCGACAAGGCGCTGCCGATTGCTTCAAGGCGAGAGAACCTTCTTCGCCGCGTCAGATGAGCCGGCCAGAGATGATAGACTACTCGCTCGAAAATTCTACGTGGATGCGTTTGGGCAAGAGCGCAACTCCTAAAACTCTAGTCAGAAGTTCGACAGCTCACCAGCGGGATACAATGCCTAATTCTGCTGGCACTTAATTTGCTAATCAAGAAAACGAGGGTGTGAACCGGATGGAGCACCCTTCCGCGCTAATTTCCCGTCCAATTGAAGGTTCTATGAATTTCGCTATGGGGGCGATGTGTGCCCTCTTGCTTTGTGTTTCTCTGCGCGCGGGGGAGAACACTTCCGATGATGCTGGCCTGGTACTAAAAAAGGGACTCGGAAGTTACATCAAACTTGTTGTGGCGGTCCCTGTTATTCTTCTGCCGAAGAGTGATCTGAATGACGCCTTTCATGAGCTTCAGGCAGCTCAAAGGAAGCTAAACAGAATGGGAGAATCCTCCGCTTTTACGTCGGCCCAACGCGTGATCGTGGAGAAAAGGAGAGAAGAGGTTGAAACCCTTCTCGATAAACACCCCTTAAGAATATTGGGCGCGCGAGGCAACTCCCTTCTCCACGGAGCCACGAAAGTGTTGGGCGCCTATCTCATCTTCGACGGATTGCGAGATCTGTGGGAAATAGTCTACATCGATCTCGCCCCGAAGCCTGCGACCGACTTACTTCTTCCCCATGCGGAAAGGGAAGAAGTTCACACCACACGCGGCCAAAGGGAGTAACCATGAAACGAACAGTTGTCTATTTTTTGGTGGGAGTTTCTTCCCTGCTTTATGGCGGCGAAAATACGGAAGACTCGAAAAGAGTTCTTAACATCGACGGGGGCCAATTGAACCTCCGAGCCGCAGAGGCTTTTGTAGGAACCATTCTGAGTTTGAATACAGAGGTGGAATCTCAGTTCGCGAAGGTTCTCGACGCGCACGATCGATTGAAGCGCCTCAATGCGGCTCCCTCAGTGGAAAGCCTAAATAACAAAGCCCTGGAGTACCGTCGGTTTGCGCATGCTATGGAAAAGTCACAGGGCACCAAAAACGAAGTCGAGGCGGCCTTGAAAGAAGCATTGAAATTGGAGAGCCAAGCAGACGCGATGTTGAAGAATATTGTCCCCGGAACTCCCTCTCAATTCGGAAAATTACAAGTCGCGGAGAAGGAACTTCGAGAAGCCACCCAGAAGCTCAACGACACTCTAAAAAAGAGCTCCATCGCTACAACGAGTAAGAACATGAGAACTCTCCACTACTTCCGACGCGTTTTTGGCCTTTGCCTCGTTTTCGATGCCACAAGGGGGGTCTTCGAGGCTTATTTGCTAGACCCGACTCCTCAATCGCCTGAAGACCTTACCCTTCCTCACGCCCAGAAAGAGACGACCCACGCGGGGCCGTAGCGCATAGCTTTGTGAGAAGGAGGCCGGAACTTGATATGGAAACTCACTATTCTCGCTCTAACTTTCACTCCACCGGCCCACGCTGATTTGACCGGAGTCTGCCGGAAAACAGCGTGGGCGGTCGGAAGTGCTCTGGTTCGCGCAGGGGAAGGCTCGTTGCAATACGGGGCGGAGGTTTTGAAGACCGGCGGCGTACGCATTATTTTAAAGCCCCCGACGAATTCCTCGCCGCCGAACACTCGTTGGGCAGGATTTTGGAGTTCGCCTCCTGAAGCGAACTTTCACTTTTTCAATTGGATGCAATTTTCACCGTTTAGAAAAATAGCGGAAAAAGCCTGGGGGGAACCCTTCGACTTCACGCCCATTCGAGGCCTCACGGAAAATCTCGTGCACCGGCCCACGCGTTGGACGACCAGTAAAATGGGAAGGGAGCTCGAGTGGACTCACCTTTCCCGATTCCTCGCAAGTGTCGGCCTAGGAACTTGGATCTGGGCCTGGATAGACGACGAGGAAAAAGAATTGAAAGCAAAAAAACTTCTTGAAAAAGTGGAAGAACGTGCCGCTTTATGGAATCGCTTCAACCGGTATGATTCCCGTTACGAGGACATTCGCGGTGCTTTGCAAAGTGGCGCCGTCACGGAAGAAGAATCGCGGCTCTTTGCCGTGCAAAGAAATCTCCTCCTCCACGCCTATTACGATGTGCGGCTCAAGCACCCGGAAGTGAAGCCAGAGCAATTTCTCGAGCTTCCTTTTTTTGAAAGAGCGCTCCAGTGGAAAGAGAAGGGATTTTCTTCGAAAAAGGGATACCGCACTCTTTCGGGCTTTTCAGAAACAATATCTGATGAACAGCTGGCGGCACTCGTTCAACACCGCCACGATAGCCTGGCCGTCATGGAGCTTGTTTCACTTTGGATACAAAAAAGCCCCGATCTCGAAACTCTCCTCAAGAAAAATCCTCGAGCAAAGGACCTGCTGCATTCTATCGAACATAGTCCGTTCAACCAAAGCCTAGAACGTATGGAACGGGCTGGAACCATTGATCGGGAAGAACGCGGGATGTACCTACAGCAAGATATCGAATGGGAAGAGACCACCAAGGAATGGACAACCCTTCGCGTGGAAAAACTCAAGAAACAAAACGGGATCTACCTCGAAGAGAAACTCACCCTAGAGGATCTTCGTAAGGAAATCCTGCAGGACATCGAGCTTAAACGATGATTTGGGCGGAAATAAAGCGGTGTGGACGACCTTCGAACCTATTGCTACGGTAGGGTATGAATAGCGATCCAAAATGCCCGAAATGCAGCTCTGAAGCCTGCTATGAAGAGGGGCACCTATGGGTATGTCCGGAATGTGAGTTTGAGTGGACCGTGAAACCCTCTAACCAGGCCGCCATTGCACCGAAACCGCCTGAAGCGGGAATAAAAGATGCCCACGGCAATACCCTTCAGGACGGCGATACTGTCATCGTGATCAAAGACCTCAAAGTGAAAGGCTCTTCGTCCGTCGTTAAGGGGGGCACAAAAGTGAAATCCATTCGCCTTGTCGAGAGCACCGATGGCCATAACATCGCCTGTAAGATAGACGGAATCGGGGCGATGAATTTGAAGTCCGAGTTCGTGAAAAAAGCCTAATCGAGGTGCCAAAAACTTAGGGTCTCGCATGAACGATGATTTCGGCGGGAGCGCCAATTGCTTTCAAAGTAAGTGTCGGCCGCACGGTAGGATTCTTGGGAACCCTTAATTCAAAACCGCTTTTTATGGGCTCCGCGGAAAATCCGAAAGCGTCGATGCCTGGGTCGCTCGACCCCAAAGCAACGGCTTCCTTTCGATTGCCATTGAGATAGACGAAGTACCGACTTTTTCCATTCGACGAGTGGCGAGTAACGACAATCGACCTTCCTGCTTCGCCGACGGTTCCGGCAAAAAAGATTTCTTTCATTCCAAAATCAAGTCGCATCCCATCGGTGCCGAGTAGATACAGCTTGGAGTTATCTTTTGTTTTCACGATTACCTGACCATCTGAGTTTAAAGCGCTCGGATTTTTTTTGGTGAAGGTGAGAAGCAGGTTGGTGGGAGATTCGCCGAGAACTTCACCAATTTGTTTCTTGAAATCCTCCCCCGTAATTTCGGGAGTGCCCCACAGGGCTAGTTCCTTCTGACTCCCTTTCATAATCTCTTGGATTCTATTGTCTCGGTGCCCCTCTTCACTGGAGCTCCCATTTCCCGGAAATGAGGCATGAATAGAAGGTGGCTGCCCTTCGAGCACTTCCACACCAATAAGGCCCAGGAACAACACCGACCCTGTCAAAAATTTGAGCGTTGCATCTTGCATTCATTTCTCCAAAAAAAAGTTCCCCCTTTCACCCTCCCGCGCGAGCGTGAAAGGGGGAACTCGGCCTTCACAAGGGCGTTCTTTGCCCCTATTTCAGGAACTACAAAATCTTTTGTTGCCTCTTGTAGCTGCCTATACTTTTCATCCTACTGGCTTGCCGAGCGAGAAGAAGCTGATATTTTTTATGCGATTTGGCCGGCGCCCGAATAGCGTGACGGGCCCCTTGGATTGGCCTAGCCCGAAAGTGACATATTTTTCGGCTATAACCGCTGTACTTGCGTGAGACGAGCCCATCTCGGGGCGTACTCGCTATTTCGCAACCTCACTTACCAATGAGGTAAGCTCCGGTTCCGAAA
>JAHFAF010000186.1 GCA_023250715.1 Pseudobdellovibrionaceae bacterium
TGAGACTTCTCGATATGCCGGATCATGCAAGGCAGAAGCTCCTCGAGCTAAAACGTAAATTCGAATACGGATCGGAAGAAGAGCGGCGTTTACTGCAGACACTGAATGAAACAGCAGATCCTCAAATCATCAGCGAAGTAGCGAAACAGAAGCTTCCTTCGATAAGCGCTCAACTGGATCGTCAGGAATTTGATCCTGCGGTAGAGAGAAAAAACCTCATCGACTACTTTAAAGACCACCCTGGAGAATGGGATAAGAAACCCGACAAAAAGATGGTCGAGAAATTTGATCGACTACTGCAAAACGAGTACTACGCACGGTATCTCCTGCCCTATCTGGACGCCATGGGAAAAGGGTTGAATGCCGACGGGCAAAATGGTGCTCCCCCTTCGATTGATGTGGTGAAAGCGATCTTGCTAGCGGAGATTCGAGATGCTGCTGTTAGGGACTATTTCATAGATAGGTCGGACGCCGTACGTGAAAAAGACAAAGCCCAAGTCGGCCGGTTTGGCGAAAATCTTCCCACTGTAAGTGCAATTTACAAAGACGATGCTCCTCTAAAGAGCATGGAAAAGTATCGAAAGCTTCTCGCAAACCCCTACCTCTTCCGTAGCAAAAGGGATGTTACAGATTTGTGGAATGTTCTTTCCAAAGATCCAGAAAAGAACAAGTTGCACATTGCCTATCTGGAAGAGGTTGAGCGAATTCGAGATGAGGATCCCGATACCTGGAAAACCTTGAAGGACCTTGCCCTAATTCAGGGTATCGATCTTGCTGCACTCGAGCACGCTGGGCCAGGCGCGCAACGTCCCGACCTGAACGAGCTCTATCGCCGAGTAGGCCATATGGAAACGGCGGCCGAACTCGAAATGATTCGTCGATTCCGAGTGGCCGAAACGGATACTTCCACCTTCATGGGGCCTCACCGGACGGAGCAATCGAAAGAGAATTTGTTCCGCGTTTGGGATACCGTTCAAAAAAAGCGCGATGACATTATCGAACAACTACTTTCCGGCAAGGTCACGCTCCAGGGACATGAAAAGTGCGTTCCGGAGACGGTGACCACCTCTCCTGAATACCAGGAATTTCTGACCCGATACCGCAAATCCGTTTATGACCGGGATATGCGCCGTGCCCAGCTCAGTGAGGGGCTTCAAAGATCCATCGGAATGGTCCGGCGCTTAAATGCAAACTTAAATGACGGAATCTTGCCTCAATATAATCTCGCCCCAGCCGCGGAAAAAGTTTGGTTGGGCGTCGAAAGGGACAAACTTAAAGTAAATATCGCATCCGCCCAAAAAGACGTGGAAGTCGCGCGCGCCGAGCTAGTGAAGCATTTGGAGGATGACAAAAAGCTTAGAGAACAGTGGAACACAGAGTACATGCAGAAGAGGAATAACGAGCTCAAGCGCCGCGAGGGCGAGCTTTCTTGCCTCTTTGGTGTGGCCTACGGAGATGCGCGCGATCGTTTGCAGAGAGACAAGCGCGACAAGAGCATTTGGATGATCGCGAAAAAGAAGTTAGGCGAGCTACATCCGGATTGGAATGAAGATCAGATCAATGAGTTTATCAAAAGTAGTTTCAATTCCGGCCCGGAGATGCGGCGGATCTTGGAAGATTTCATCCGTGAGGAACTCGCATCCAAGAATCCTGACCTCGAGACATTGGCTTCATTGGCATTCCTAATGAACTCGGCACCCGATGGAGGGAGCCGCCTCGGGATTCAACGCCAGGAATTCATCGAAATGTTCGCCGGAAACTTGATTCCTCCACGCTTTCTCGAGGGGAGAGACCCTTTTCCGTATCGGCAGGCGATGGCCGATGAGATTCGCACGTTTTTCGATGAAAGAGAGAGGATGCGAGGGCTCGCCAAGGCCGTAAAGGAACACCAGGGTACGAATGCGAAATGGGAGGAAGCGGATCTTATCAAGCAAGACCGTGCTTTTGCGAAACCCGCTGAAGGCCAGTCGAGTGCTATTGGTGAGATGACCCGCAAGACGCAGCACGCGGCCATGGAATATGAAATGGCCCGTCTTAAGGAAGCTGGGAATGATCTTCTTTCCGCAAAAGCGACACTCGCTCCCCTTGGGATTGACATCGTGGACGGTCATTTGGATTTCGCAAAGGCTAAATTGGCGGGGAAGACGGAAGAACAGATTAAGGCACTTTTGAAGTTGGTCGACCCTCACATGTCTAGAATTCGTGGCCCTGGTCAGGGCATCGATATTCCCATTTCCGCGTGGGATGAGCTCAATGGCCGCTTGAGTGAGCAATTCTTCCAATCCCACCCGCGCCCGGGCCAGCCCTCCATCTTTCAATTTAATGACCATACCGTGGTGCGGGCGACCTATGACCCGAAAAAGGGCGAGTACAGGTACGTATTTCTTGATGCCGCGAAGATGAAGGAAGAGGGAACGAAGCTCGTTCAGGAGATCCAGAAAGGATTTACGGAACTGAAAGACTGTTACTTGGATTTCAGGGCCCTTGAGAATAGCTATTGGCAACAGATGAAAAAGGTCTTCAATTCTTCGAATGCTCCCGAAAAAAGAGCTTTTTGCGATCGTCTGGAGGATGAGTTAAAGCCCAAAATCGATCGTTTGGAGAATGAATTTGGTGCTCTATTTCTCGATGAGGCAGGAAAGTATTCCCAGGAAGTTGTCGACGATAATGGTAAATCGCGCATGAAACACAGGCGCATTGCCTATATGGAGGAAAACCCGACTACCCATGTGATGGAAGAGAAGTACAAGTCCGACAAGGACATGTTGGAAAAGCCGGAAGATGGGTACAGCTACAAGGGATATTCGCCGGCCGCATCACTCGCGGACCATTTCCGTTGGCAGATGAAGCACCGAGTGGTTCTCGATGCAGCAAGGACCATCAAGCAGATTGAAGAGGATCATCAGGCGATGGTGAATGAGGTGCTTGTCACCATCGGTGTCACTGCCGCGAGTTTCTTGATTCCGCCCTTGGCTCCGGAGGCTGCTTTCCTTGTCGGGGCCATGCAGGCGACGAGACTTGCGGTCGGCATGCATTGGCTCATTCATACTCCCATGAATGAGATAACAATCAACTCGGGCAAAAATACTCCCAGCATGATTGGAAACTACAACCAGGTTCGCATGACAGGCCACTCGGAAACTCAGTGGGAGTATTACAAGTCCATTGCGCTATTCGCGATCCAAGGTGGGGTGGCCGCGAAGTTGAATGCCGCTCTTGGTGTGGGTCGTCTTTTCGCAGGGACTGCGCTTCCCGGTGAAGCATTAGAAGGGGCAAGTGTCTTGAGCCGCCTGGGTGGTTGGGCCGCTAACAAAGGACTCTATGCCCTTCAGGAATTGCCTCATACCCTCATTGGAGTGGGCGCGATGCATTTCACGAGTATCGGACTCGATGCGATGGACTATTATCGCAAAGAAGGAAAGTGGCCAACGAACGAAGAGCTTGCAAGGTACAACTCTAATGCCTACGGAAGTGATGCTTATGCGATGGGTTTCGATCGTCTTGCGGCCGGCATTATGGGAAGAAATCCCTTTCTGCGATTCGCGGCCGCCTTTCTTGTAAACGAGGGCCTAAGAGCGGAATCCATTCGAGGACAGACACACACCGAGAGTGAGGAGAACCGTAAAGCGAAGAAGAAAAAGGAAGAAGAGCTCGCGAAGACTGACGATCCCGTGGAGCGTCGTCGCATCAATAATGAAATCGAGGCTCTCGAGGAGCAGCACGAAAAAATCAGCTATTGGAAAAACTGGACTACAGGTTGGTTAGGAAGTGCTTTCACCCATGCCTATTTCGCTTCGCATGCCGTTCGCCCGGGAAATGAAAGTGTCCGTGAGCAACGGGCAAAGGCAATGCGCTTAGGCGACGCACGAAAAAGTGCGGTCGAGCGCGGTCAGCCGCCGAAAGACTCCTGGGAGAATTGGCGTCGCGAGCCAAACGATACGAATGGAGAGATCTTACATCGAATCGAGGCCATTGAAAGTGAATATGGACTCAATCCCGATGGAACGCGGGCCCGCGAGCCTGCGAATCCGCAGGAAGCTCAGGCTATGGAGCTGGCAGAAAATGCTCGGGCCGAGCTCTACCAGCAGTTGGATGCCGCCGCGGGAAGACACTTAGCACAGATTTCCACCGTTCAGGATCTCGCGGGTCTTCGCACGGTCGCGATGACACCTGAAGCTTCGCTACCGGAGAGTGGAGCGGGACCGGGCGGATTGACCCGGCGCCGAGTACAGGAGACGAAAAAGGCTTTCGATCAGATCGCGAAAGCGAATGGGATGACGCCGGAAGTTTTCGCAGAAGCGCTCAAGAAAACTGCTGAAAACATCAAGGCGCGAAGAAATGCTCCCTATTCCGCAGTAAATCTCGATCCTCGGGGAGAGTTACAACCCGATGGTACGCGCCTTATTCGTGCTCACCGAGAGACGGACATGTTCGGCCAGGCTTTGCCAGAGGTATTAAGGGAGGCGCAAAAGTCGGCCGCGGAAAAATTGAAGACCGCTGAGGTCGGAACTCCCGCTTACCAAGCTGCCTTCGAAGAGCTTTTTCGAATCGAACAGACGCTACAAGCCACGGAAGCCCGCTCCGGATTTGGTCGCCTCGAGATTCCGATGCTTTCCGAGTATAGCTTCATGCGCTTTCTTCCCAGAGACCTCCAGGAGAGGTACATGAGGGAGCATCCTGTGCTGGCGCATTTGCCTATCGTGGGATCGGGTGGAGTCGATGTTCAATTGCGCTCGACCTTCAAGCCAACCTGGTACGACAAAGTCCCCTTCCAGCATTACTTGGATAACAAAGAGGCGAAAGAGAATCAATTGCCCATCGCCTTGGCGACGGTCGGCGCTCGAGAACACATCGATCCAGAGCGGTTTAGGGATTTTGCGACGAATTTTGTTTCGATGCGTACTCCTCAAGAAAGAGCGGCGCTCACTTTCGAAAAGCTGGTGGAATTATATCGCCTAGGCGAATCCGGCGGGGTCGATCAGATGGTCGCTTGGTACAACGACAATCGTATTTCACCCGACCTCATCCGGCATGTTTACGGCGAAAAAGTCTATCAAGATTTTTTGAAGAAAATCGCTCGTGAGAGAGTGCGTGATCCCGTGAGGTTAAGTCGCCTTTTAGAAGATGGCGCCGACATGAAAGCTCTCGAAAAAGAGCTTGGCATTAGCCACAGCGATTCTTTCAACGAAAAGAAAAAACAAGAGGCGATGGAAAATGTCTGGCTGGGCGCGCTCTATACGATGCTGATGGGCAATCCGGAAACGAGAAAGGGCCCCACGCTTCCTCAAGGAAGCACGGAGCATGAGTTCTGGTTGAGGCCCATTCGAGAGGCGAATCATTTACCGGCAGATATTTTTGATATCGCTGTCGTCGAGTATGTGAAATTGCTTCCGCCGAATAGCCCCATCCGCAATATGCCGATGAAAGACGTTATGCCGGGAATTCAGGCAAAGGCTCAGGAGCTCATGTTCGCCTTGATGACCTCGCCCGAGATGCAGAGCCCAAAGACGCCTGAGCAAAAGGCTCGGCGAGATGCCTTGGCCGATGGGCTCATTTTCGCCACAAAGAGAGGCGCCGATGTTCCACTTGTCCAAGGCCTGCCCGTGGGAAATTTCAAAGGTGGGTATGGCAAAAATGCGATGACCCTGACCGCGAGCCAAGCGGGAATTAAGACGGAAAGAAAGCCGCCTACCGGAAACCCGAATGCTCCCAAATCGGCTTGGGCAAGTGAAATGGATGGCTTCTTACATTTCGCAGAGCAAACTGCCACGAAGTCTCCCGAGGTACCTCTGAATGAAGTAATCGCGCGCTTCAGGACGGAACGGCAGCTTGGCTATCACGACATTCAGCCGAAAGTTCCGCAGAAAGCACCTCAGCAGGTAAATTTCGATCATGCGGTTGCGGAATTCCAATCGCAAACGGGCCTTGGGCCTGAGGCCTTCGGCGGAAATCGCCCGGATGCGAACGCTATTTTCCGAGCTTTTTATTCCGATTGGAAAGATGGACTGCAAGTAGTGCCGGCGGTGGAGGGTTATGGTCCGAACCGAAGAGAGAGACTCCATATTGGGAAGGTAAACCAAGGCCAGCAAAACCCGGCTTTGGTTAGTAGTCGCCAAGCGATGGAGCAATACGCCACCTACATGGAGCAGCTGCGTGTGGCAGCTGGATTTACGAAGGAGAATTTCGGTGGGGATGAAGGGGCGGCCCGTCGGGCCTTCGCGCGGACTTATCAAGCTTACCGCTGGGGTGGTGTGAGGTATGAGACACTTTCGGATGGCACCTTCGCCAGACGCACCAATGACGAGCTAGCGGAAGTTTACGCCGATCGGCGGACGAAGCTTCAAGAAAACCCAGATCGCGCCGCCATGGAAATGAAGGTCCTTTTCGGAAATGAAGAGATGTTGAGAAAACTGGCCGGCTTCTCCGTTGATAGCCACGGAAGTGAGAATGCATCCCGTGACGCATTTTATGAATATCAGGGCCGTTATTATTCCGCCGAAACAGGCCGAGGAAAAACGAGCGAGCCTTTATCCACCCAGGCCGAAGGAATTTGGAAGCTTTATGCTTCCGAGCACGCAGCGCCCGCGACTCCCGCTCGTCCGACCGCGGACCTGGGGCCGATGGCTTACAACCCGAGTTCGAAAGTCCCTCTGAGCCAACCGCAGAAGGAAGCCGTGACCGCTTATCGCGTAAGCCTTGGTTATACTCCGGAGAAATTTGGGAAAGCGGCTGGCGATGTGTTCGATCAAGCAGTTAACTTCTGGCGTGCTGGCTTCTCCTTAGTACGGCACGCGGACGGTTCAATTGGACTTGTTAGGACGCCTAACCGTCGGACAGCGAACCCTCTTTCGGCTGGTAGGAATTTCTTTACCGATTACGTGGATTTCCATGACGCTTTAAGGCGTTCCTCTGGGTTTGTCGCCGATAGATTTGGTGGTAAGGAGGAGGTCGCTCAACAGGTTTTCACCGAATACGTCTACAAGTACGTCGGCAAAGAAGCGATTGGCGCCAAGATCGGAAGAACTGGCGATACCATCCAGACCATTAGGATCACCCAAGGCGATGTTGATGAGCTTTCCCATCGCCGCGATTTACTCGCGCAGAATCCGGCAGCGGTCGCAAAAGGGATCAAGGATCTTTTCGATGCCGAGGAGTTTATAAGAGGTAAGGCAGAATTCACCGCAGATAAGTTTGGCGGCGATGAAAACAAGGCGCGAGAAACTTTCCGCCACTACTACGAAGATCTCTACATCACTCAAGGCAAGAAAGTGAATGACTATAAGAAGGTTATCTCGGACACGCGAACGCCTAAGCAGCGCCGCGAGGATTCCTGGGTCACCGTTTACGGCCAGGTTCGCGCCCTCTACCGCCTCGATCACCCCTAAGCCAAGTAGGCATCTGCGAGCGATCAGCGAAGCAGTCTCATTGCACGTGCTCCCCAGCCGGCATTTACTTACCCATCTCCCAGTCTTACTGCTCTTTTCATGGAAAAACCTGGCTACGTCTATATTCTTGCAAATAAATATAATCGGGTTTTATACACGGGAATGACTTCCTCACTCTCAAAGCGAATCTCGGAACATAAATGGTGCCTAATCTCCGGGTTCTCTAAAAAATACAACTGCTCGAAGCTTGTTTACTATGAGGACTGCGGAAGCATCTCAGGTGCTGCAGAGAGGGAGCGGCAAATAAAGGCGGGATCGAGGAAGAAGAAGATTGTTCTTATCGAATCGTTGAATCCAAAGTGGGAGGATTTAAGCCCTTTTGTGTACGGCTCGTGACCCCATGTATCTGCGAGCGATCAGCGAAGCAGTCTCATGGCGCGAAGCTCGAGTCGATGAGATTGCTTCGGGCCTTCGGCCCTCGCAAATACGTGTATCTGCGAGCGATCAGCGAAGCAGTCTCATGGCGCGAAGCTCGAGTCGATGAGATTGCTTCGGGCCTTCGGCCCTCGCAAATACGTGTATCTAGAGGGCGGCTTCTAGGCCTAGTGAGCCGTAGATTGATTCGCCGAATTTGCCGAAGCCGTGGTAGACGCCGAGGCGAATTTGTGTCGGTAGGTAGAAGAACATGGTCCACTCGGATTTTACTTCGAGGCCGACACTTACGTAGTAGATGCGAAAGAGATTCTGAATGGAAGTGGTGAAAAAATCTTTGGGGTGGTGCAAGCCCAAATCCTTTGTCGTTACGTCGAGGACTGCAGCCCCGTGCACATTCCTCAAGAAGCCGGGCCAGAGTTTGTAACCATGATCCACTCTTCCAATCGGGAAGCGGTACTCCAAGTTGAAGTTCACAATTCTTCTCGCGAAAAATGTCTGGGGCAGGAATCCGCGGTTTAGGAAGTAGTTCCTCCCTTGTGAAAAGAGAAGCTCCCCTCCTGCCGTGTAGTACGAATTGTAAATCGAGTTGC
>JAHFAF010000530.1 GCA_023250715.1 Pseudobdellovibrionaceae bacterium
GGATTTCTTGAGGCGCTTCTCTAAATCACTCACCTGCTCTTTTGACTCCACGAAACACAATACCTGTCGCCATTGCTGGCCGATACAATTCTGTGAAAAGCTCTCCCAATCCACCTCGCCGGAGGTTTCGATCGCTATATACGGCGTCGAAACCTTGTGCATCGTAGGGATAAAGGTGGTCGATTTCGCCCCACCGTCTTTCAAAATTCGAGAAATCTGACCCTGAAGTTTCCAATCTAGGCATTGCAGCGCAGCGCTCTTAAGGGGTGAGGCCTTCTTACGCTCATCCAAAAGCACCCAAATGCAGTCATACTTCTCTTGGGTAATTTTCTCAGGAGTTTCTCCAAACGCTATACGCTCAAAATCCATTGTTGAAAATTATACCCTAACCTGGTTTTGGTAAATGAGCCTCGGCACAATCTTCACAATTCCTTCTGATCCCGAAACCTCGTCAAAGTCTTCTGCGGTTTGTTCGGAGCTCAACGGAGCATCGCATCAAGTATCTGCGGTGCTGTAAACAGGGCAGAGGCCGATAGCCGGATTCCACTGCTGGGAACGCCTGTGGAGCGGGAGAACCTTTGGCTGCAACAGAAAACGGGAAATCCCCACTGGTACTCTAAAGCTCAAGTGGATAGCGTGAATGCCTTTCTCGCAAGGCTTCACCGGGAAAATTTCCGCGTTGAAGATGTGCGGGAACATAACGGAAAACTCCTCATTGGCGGCTATCAAAAAAATAAATTTGTGGTCATTGCTTACGATCTTTCAAAGTCCGCTCAAGCCGAGTTCAAAGAAATTCGGCCCGATATAGGACCGGGAGGATGGTCCGCAGGAGGCAAATTTCAAATCGCAGGAGACCTTCTCCTTATTCGCGACGCGACCTGGAAGTTTTTCGTTTATGACGCCACGACCCTGGAACCCGTCAGCGATTTTCCCCTTGCTCGCACGGGAGAGACATTTGAAAAACTCATTCCCGCTCCGGACAATCCGGAGATTCTTCTTGGACACGCCTGGACGCGGGGGGCGGACGAAAGGCGGTCGCCCTTCGATGTGAACACGAGAATTGATCTTCGCCTGGGAACTCGCAGCGGAAAATTGACGGATGCGGATAGAAAAGCACTTAAGGCAGCGGACTCGAGCCAACTCTATCAAAGTGACGAATCCGCCACGGACGGAAACTTTCGCGCCGCAATGGTAGGAAACACAAACGACACCCGTTCCCTCGTCGTCTATTCAGAGGCCGAACAAAAAGCGACCCATGAGATTCCTCAGAGTGACTTTGTCGTAAAGGGAATGATTCCCGGTTACATAAGCGAAGACACAAACCAGAAAAAACCATTTGTCTGGAAGATTGAGCCGACGCGGCTCATCGGAAATATGGTCATAATGGACTACCAAGCGAATGGACTATTGACCGGCTGGCAATCCGATGGCCGGGTCCAGGCGGTGTACCTTCCGGATCCTCCGAAGCCCAAAACTCCTGATTTGGTAGAATGAGGGGAGTGAAAGAACTCTTCATTCGACTGAGCGGGTGGTTTTGGCTCCTCTTATTGTTTTGGGCTATTGCCGCATACTCTCAAGTGAAGGGCCTCCAAGTGCTTCTCCCGCTGGACTCTCCGGCACACCTAGTGACTTTCATCGGGCACCTGCTCGGACTCGGCCTGGGGGTTATCGTCCTCATCCTCTTTTTCCGGCAGGATAAAGTCTTTCCAGGGGCATTTCTAGCATTTCTCGCGGCAAATGGAGTTCTCACCTGGATGGAGGCCAGAGCAGGTAGATTCGATCCCTTTGGCACCTACCGAAACTATTTCGCGGTTGGGCCCTATCTCTACTTCTTGTTTTTTCTCTGGGTATTTCGAAAATCCGAACGGATTAAACACACCTTCGTCCGCTGAGCCACCCTGCATCGGCTCGCTACTGCCGGAAACCATGCTTACCAGAGATTGGTATCCTTCTTGCTCCCTATGTCCGTACAAATTGATAGGGGAGCCTGAAGTTTGCGCATACACTCAGTATTCACTGGCAAAGCAACGCACATTTGCGTCAAAAAAGGTGTATTGCTTTTTGCTCTCTTGGGAAGGCTTTCCCTCTACGCCGCCGATCCGCCATCGCTTCCTAGTACGAACACGTTTCAGGGAAAGAGTTTCCAATGCCAAAGAGACGTTCTTCCCCACATCCCTGCCTCCGCTACGAACCCGACGATAGAGCTCGTGCTCACCGTGAAAGGGGACAGAATCCCTCTCCACTCCGAATTCTTAAATTTTCTTCGGGAGCGAGAATATGACATGGCGACACTCACCGTTATTGGGAGTGGATCCACTTCGTTTGTCTTGCAAATTAAAGATCGAATAGGACGCCCTCGTGTGTTTATGGTCCCTTCGCAAAATGATACAACGGGCGCCTTGGCGGGATATCGAAAATTCATTTCGGTCTTACACCAGATAGCAGTTCACAATGAAGCGGATCAGAAATATTTCACCTTCGTCGATGCAAGTCACCTTGAAGGCGCTGTTCCGTGGCTGGAGGTAGAAGGGGCCATATCAAGCCTTGCATCCAATCATTTCTTTTCCGATCGCTCGGCCTATTCGCAGGCGCTCATTCTAAGCGATATGGCGGAATCCCTGGACGCCCTCCACCGAAATGGATTTCTTCATGGGGATATCAAGCCATC
>JAHFAF010000531.1 GCA_023250715.1 Pseudobdellovibrionaceae bacterium
TAACCGATGAAATGCTGGCCTATCTCAAGAGTTACCTGAAAACCGATGATGACATTTCCAATGTTGTCCTTACGCAACGTGATCAATTGGCGGAACAGATATGGCAACAAATGAGGGAGCATTTTTATTGCGAAGTTGGGGAGTACGAAGAGCCCTTAGTAAAAGAGTTCACCGCTATTGAGCCACACAACTACTCTACGCAACGGGATATAGAGCCCCGGGACTTTAAGACGAAGGTTTCCACTATTGCGGAGCTCAAACGCACTCTTTTCACCGGATTCAGTAGGGCGTGTCACTCGGCATACAAATTTGACACATCTGGAGAGCAGCGCTTTGCACAAATATTAGAAGCTGATTCCGAGAAGATCGTTGAGAAGTGGCTGCGTCCAGCTCCCCGGCAATTTCACATTTATTGGGACCATCATACAAAATCTTACGAACCGGATTTTGTTGTGCAAACGAAAGATGGAATTTGGATGGTCGAAATTAAGGCAGGAGTCGAAATTCCGGCACTTGACACCCAGGAAAAGAAACGCGCCGCTCTTGAATATTGTAAGAATGCATCTACGTACAACAAAGAGAGCGGTGGAAAGCGGTGGGGCTATCTACTAATTCCTGACGAGGAAGTGGCTCTCAACAAAGACTTTTCCTATTTCATGAAGACCTTTGAGACCGCTTAGTTTGAGCCCTCGCCCTCAGGCTGCGCGATCGATGAACAGTTTTTGACTCGGCGCGCCTCCGTGTATTTAGAAAATCGCACGCCACTTCTCTGCAACGCATCGCCTACTTCTACGTAAACAGTTTAATTTCCTTCAGGTTTTACTGAACTATCTGAAGAAACTTTCCGATAAGTCGGGCATGGGGAAACCTAATTCGAAAATGAGCTTGTTGAGCAAATCTAGGATCATGCGAGGACTTCAGTGTGTGAAGAGCCTCTACCTTACAATCCACAATCCGGATTTGGAGCCAGCGCCCAGCGCATCTCAACAAACGCTATTTGATCAAGGGCACGAAGTGGGTACAAGGGCACAGCAAGAGTTTCCCGGGGGAGTTCTGATTGAAGTTCCCTATTACGATACCGACGGCGCAATTAAACAGACGGAAGCTGCGATAAAAGGTGGCGCTCAAGTTGTCTATGAAGCGACCTTCGTTAACGACGGACTTTCGGCGAGGATCGATATCCTCACGAAAGCTCCTAGAGAGGGTTCGTGGAACATCATTGAGGTTAAATCATCCACCTCAGTGAAGCCGGAACATCTGGATGACGTGGCGATTCAGGTTCATGTGGCGGAAGCAGCCGGGCTGAAAATAGAAAAGGCCTCGGTCATGCACCTAAACAATCAATCGACTGCGCCAGCACTCAAGGATCTTTTCAATCTCCAAGATGTTACGTCGATGATTGGGCCGAACAAGAAAGATCTCCCGAAACATATTTCAAGTTTGAGAAATGCTTTAACGCAGGGCGAGCCACCTAAATTGGAAATCGGCCCGCACTGCCATGAGCCTTACGAGTGCCCCTTCGTGAAAGAGTGCTGGAGTCACGTCCCTTCTCCGAGCATATTTGATTTTCCCGGTCTAGGGGCAAAAGCCTGGGATTTCTATGCAAAAGGTATCGTGAAACTCGACGATCCTAAATTTGGTCCTTTCACAGGCTCTAAAGCGCATCGACTCAATGCTGCCCGAACGGGGAGGCGTTGGACCGACACAGACGGAATCGTTGAGGGCTTCGATGGGTGGAAATGGCCCCTGCTTCATCTCGATTTCGAAACAATAGCGTTTGCGATACCGAGGTATCCAGGTACCCGTCCTTACGAACAGGTTCCGTTTCAGTTTAGCGCCATGATCCAGAAAGAGAAATGCGGTCCAGTAGAACACGTTGAGTTTCTCCATGATCAGAGGACCGATCCTCGCCCGCGACTCCTTGCAGCCCTGGTCAAGGTTCTAAGTAATCAAGGAAGTATCGTTGCTTACAACAAGGGCTTTGAATCTTCTCGACTTAAGGCGATGGCAAATGCGTTTCCGGAACACGCAGATACTCTCCTCGCGGCATGCGACCGTCTGGTTGACCCGCTTCCAATATTTCGCAATTCGGTCTATGACCCCGCATTTAAAGACAGCTTTAGTATTAAGAGTGTCGCTCCCGCAATCCTCGGGCCAGCAGCAAGTTACCATGGACTCACAGTTCCCGATGGGAATGCAGCCCAACGAGCTTTTGTCGAGTATATCGATCCAACCGTCACGCCTGCTCGCAAGAGCGAACTTCAGAAATCCATGTTGGCATACTGCAAAAAGGACACAGAGGTAATGGTCCAACTGGTGGATTGGCTCGTTTCCCAAGTAAATACTAAAGCAGCTGCTTAACGCCCTCGGAGCACCGAATGAGTGAAACCGATGATCAAAATCCATATTCTAAGTTGCTTGAATGGTCGGCTGACCGCCCTGCATGGCAACGGGATGCCCTCCGTAGAATAGTCCAAACGGGAACGATAGACGCCAAAAACCAAGAGGAGCTGCTTGAAATCCTGAAGCGTCAGCGAGGAATTGAGGTTCCTGGCACTGCGATCGCACCTGCTCCACTCGATTCTACTCATCTTCCCGCAATCACTGCACCCGCAGCAAATTCGGTCAGCCTGTTGCGAATCGAAAACCCTAAGAACGTAAAC
>JAHFAF010000187.1:0-6902 GCA_023250715.1 Pseudobdellovibrionaceae bacterium
TTGAAGTGCCAAGAAAATCAGGGACTTTTACCACGGGTCTTTAAGAAATTGGGCCATGGAGACCACTCAAAGGGCTGAAATGTCCCATCCACAGGGGATCTCCGGATTCTTTGTGATGGCTAGTGGAAGGGTTTCTATCATCTCTGGCTGCCTCATCTGACGCGGCGAAGAAGGTTCTCTCGCCTTGAAGCAATCGGCAACGCCTTGTCGCCCTGAAATTTCTTCGAAATCTTCAGGGCCACTTTTTAGATCCCCGAAAAATTCCCGACTGGTTCCTCCAGGCGGGTGCCAAGTGGCTTCAGAAATCGCTTAGGCACCTTACTTACGTGCGCGCGGCAGCGTCACGGGTCCAGGAAGAAGGTCTTCCACTACCTATCCCAAAGAATTGTTCTCCGAATATATTCACCTAGACTTGAACGTGGACGTGAGAGTTCACGTTCAAGCACTCGACTAAGTCGACTTCCCTCACTCTTAAAAATTCGTTAACGCTCCGTAACCACAAAATCTAACGGAGAGGGATCCACAGGCCCTTTCCCCGGATCTACTTAAAAACCGTCGAGAGTCGTTCTATTTTTTTCAATGGTTTTTGTCGCGCCGCAGGAATTATTTCGGAGCGACTTTCTTTCTCTTATCGAGACAAAACATCTCGAAACGAAAACTTTCTTTTCATTTTTTACGTTCAAAAAAAAGTGGAACGTCCCTTGCAAAAGCGAATTTCCGAAAGCAGTAAATTTCAAACGTCTTTCAATGGGGAGAAGAACATGGGTTATAAAATAGCTATCGCGCTTTTGTTTTTGGTACTGCCGAATTTTGCAACCGCTGCCGATGCGGATGGGGATTCCGCGTTCAAGCCGGAGATTGTAAATATTCCATTGAACAAGGTCTATGTCCCGGTGGGATTCGACGACAACGATAGGGTGCAAATTGTAGTAGAGGGAGATTTTCCTAACACCTGCTACAAAATCGGGCCCTATACATTTCACATGAACGAAGTGACTAAGACGCTTAGCGTTCAACAGACAGCGTACAAATACATGGGCGTCTGCATTCAGATGCAGGTTCCCTTCACTCAAGTGGTCGATCTTGGTTTGATGAGGAGTGGAGATTGGACACTGGAAGATTCTACAGCGGCAAAAACGCTGGGACGTCTTCCGATCCAGTTGGCAGCAGGGCCCGGGCCGGATGATTTTCTTTACGCGCCGGTAACCGAGGCCTACGTTCACAAGGATTCCGAGACATTGAAAAATGCCCTCTCCTTCATGGGAACGTTCACGGATCGGTGCACACGGCTCAAGGAGGTCCGCGTCCACTACTACACCGACGTAATCGTCGTACAACCCATTGCGGAGCAAATCGGGCCGTTGCACAACTGCGGTCATGAGCTGACCCGGTTCGCCCACACGGTCCTTTTGAAAGAAGATCTGAAAGGGACTTACCTCCTGCATGTCCGATCGATGAACGGGCAAGCAATTAACAAGCTCGTGGAAATGCCAGAGTAATAGAAGATGTGTTCTAGAGGGGGCCGGGGATTCCTGGCCCCCTTTGTTTTTGGAAAAGTTCCGCGAACTGAGAGTAATAAATGAAAAGCAAATAGAGACTAAATGCCATTAGAAGATGCCAGACGGCGTGTAAGGATAGAACGTGATTCTGGGGATCACAGATTACCTTTCCTTCGTCAAGCCACCAGGCCAAAGCGCCAAGACTAGCCGCCACCCAGGAAAGAAAATAGGAATTGTAGTGAATCTTTTTTCCATCCCTAAAGAAAAGACCGAACTCGATTAGGCAACAGGGGGCCCCAAGGACATAGAGCGCCCGAGCCGAGTCCGGGAAAAGAATCGAGAGGGAGAGTAAAACTAGAGTTGTCCCTAGAAAAACCCAGCGCAACTTTTCCAAGGA
Organism: Pseudobdellovibrionaceae bacterium; assembly: GCA_023250715.1. Taxonomy (GTDB): domain Bacteria; phylum Bdellovibrionota; class FAC87; order UBA2466; family UBA2466; genus JAHFAF01. The sequence goes on from JAHFAF010000187.1 coordinate 1,897, forward strand.
AAGCTGAAGCCATCTGCCCGTATTAAAGGCCGTCATTGCCCCCGTGATGAGAAACATTCCCGCATAATCGCTGACGCCGCCCCAATAGCTCCCCGTCGCATGATAAAAAGCCGAACCGATTCCCAAGAGAATCGAGACAAGGCCAAGCCAGCTCAAGACAGGGCGGCCACTCTTCATCGATTTTTTGTAGATGAGAATCCCCGCGATCAGGAAACCCAGGTTGGACCAGACGTTTCCGGGCTGCTTTACCCAAGCACAAAGCGGCTCTTCACAAAAAGACAGCGGGGCTTGCCGAAGACTCTGCCAGGGACAATCCATCTCGATTTCCTTAATGTTTGACTCGCTGCGTAGTGGTTTTTTCCACAGTTCTGGTTATCTGGAACTAGGGAATGTGGGGTGGCCTCTTGCGCATGCTAGTCTACATTCTATCCTTTCTTACCGTCGGGTTCCTATACCCGATAGAAATCAACGCTAGAGATCTTTCCATTCTTTTTATCGGCAATAGTTACACATACTACCCAGGCATTGAAAAGGATCCGGGCTTACCTAAATACGTCCAACAAATTGCGGAGTCCGTTGATTCCGATCTGCATTTGAAGATTTCCTTTCACACTCCCGGCGGGTACAGCTTTGAGCGCCATTTTCGAGATGTGGAATCAATGAAACTCATGGGAGAAGCTTACGATCGCGTGGTCCTTCAAGGACAAAGCATCGAATCTCTGGAGCTCACCCCATGGTTCAAGCAACAGGGATTTCCGGACGTGGACAGTTTCTCCGTTTACCTCCCCAAGGTATTGGACTTTGTTTTTCAAAAAAATTCGCACGTCACTCTCTTTATCAACTGGGGTTGGAATCCTCGCCACTCTTATCTGCAGGACGAACACCCCGGCCTTCGTTTTCCGGAAGGGACTCCCAAAGCGGGTCAGAAATGGTGTGGAAACAACAAATTTGATTATCAACGCAAGATGGACGAAAGCTATCTGGAGCACTTAAAGGGATATCCCGTTCACGCGGCTCTCGTCGGACGTGCATGGCTCGAACTACAGCTAGAGGGACTCGTTACCCAAGACGAACTCTACGTATCGGGTGATTGGAGTCACCCTTCCGAGCTCGGATCCCTGGTTACCGCCCTCGTGCTTGCGAAAGAGGTGCTGGGCCTCGACATTGCAACCAATGCCTTCATCCCTCCCTCAGTCGATAAACAAAAAGCTAAGGCAATTGCTCTGCACCTAAGCAAAAACTAAAGCGACATCTTTGATTCGCTCCAAGCCTGCGGTACAAAGGGAGAATGAGAAGGCTTGTTTACCTTGTTCCTATCCTATATCTCCTGATTCCAATCGCTTTCGCCACAGACGATGACTGCGGCGATCACAAAACTTTGGGTGAAAAGTGTTGGCTAAAGGTGCTGGACCTCCATCCCACCCAGCACGCCATCGGGATGCGGGAAGTAATGAATCGGAAGAAGAAGCTCGAAGACATGAACGGCTCCGACCTCAAAGATTATCTGAAAAGCCGCCCCGTTCCCGTCGCCATCGGCCCCCATGAAATTCCCTACATGACAGATCACCACCACTTAACGCGTGCACTGTGGCAGGCCGGAATCAAGAAAGCCTACATCGAAGTACAACAAGATTGGTCTTCACTTTCCGCGCCCGCGTTTTGGAAGAAAATGGAGGAGAAGAGTTGGGTCTATCCGCGGGATCAGTTTGGAGCCGGCCCCCACACGCACGAATTTCTGCCTCCCACGGTGATGTCCCTTGCCGATGATCCCTATAGAGATCTCTCCCGTGAAGTGGAGAGAGCGGGCGGCTACGAAGACACCAATATTTTTTACGCCGAATTTCTTTGGGCGGATTATTTTCGCTCTAGAATTCCCGTCTTGAAAGTTCGAAATGATTTTGACAGGTCCGTGGAAAAAGCTCTTACCCTCGTTCACTTGCCCGAGGCAAAGGCACTTCCCGGATTTATACCGCCAGGGCGCTAGCACTTATGGACCACGAACACTGCGAACATCACCACGCTAAGACATCTACGAAGAAGCCTGCATCCGCCCTCGGCATCTACACCTGCCCCATGCACCCTCAGGTGGAGCAACAGGGGCCAGGCTCTTGTCCCCTTTGTGGAATGGCACTCGAGCCCAAAGCCGTCTCGATCGAAGAAGAAAACCCCGAGCTGAAGCAAATGAGCCGGCGATTTTGGTTGAGCCTCCTCTTTGCAGTTCCGCTCGCCGTCACCACGATGGCTGTACACTCCTGGAATCCCTATTTTCAATTTCTTTTGGCAACACCGGTCGTCCTCTGGGGAGGAAGCCCCTTCTTCGTCAAGGGCTGGCAGTCAGTTTTGAACAGAAGTTTGAATATGTTCACCCTGATTGCGATTGGGACCGGGTCTGCCTACTTGTATAGCGTCGCAGTCACGTTGTTTCCGCATCTACTCGGCGAACCGCACGTTTATTTTGAATCGGCCTCCACCATTACCGTTCTCATTCTATTGGGCCAGGTACTGGAGCTTCGCGCACGAGCTCAGGCAAGCCGAGCCATTCAGGGCCTTCTCGGGCTTGCCCCGAAGACGGCCAAAAGAGTTTCGGCGAGTGGTCAGGACGTAGAAGTTTCACTTGAAGAAATAGAAGTCGGTTGGCACCTGAGAGTGCGTCCTGGAGAGAAGGTTCCCACCGATGGAATTCTGTTGGAGGGAGAGTCTTCTGTCGATGAATCCATGGTAACGGGTGAGTCCTTAGCCGTTCACAAGCACCTCGGCGACACGGTAACAGGCGGAACGATCAACCAGACCGGCTCTTTTATTCTCGAGGCAAAGCGGGTCGGCGCGGATACTCTGCTATCTCAAATCGTCAAAAGTGTAAGTGAAGCCCAAAGGAGTCGAGCGCCCATTCAACGTCTTGCAGATTCAGTGGCCGCCATTTTTGTTCCTACCGTTCTCGTTGTCTCTGCTCTCACATTTATGGTTTGGTTTTTTTATGGCCCGCAGCCCCAGTTCATCCACGCCTTCGTAAACGCAGTAGCTGTTTTGATCATCGCATGCCCCTGTGCTCTTGGCCTAGCGACTCCGATGTCGGTAATTGTCGGAGTTGGCAAAGGCGCTTTGAACGGTATCCTCATTCGAAATGCCGAAGCTCTGGAAATACTCGAGAAGGTGGACACTTTAGTCGTTGATAAAACGGGAACCTTGACCGAGGGAAAACCAAAGCTTGATTTAATTTCCGCTCTGGGAAATCAGTCTGAGTCCGATATTCTTCAATTGGCCGCAAGTCTCGAGCAGGGAAGCGAGCATCCCCTTTCCAAGGCCATTGTGGAAAAGGCGAAGGAACGGCGACTCTCCCTAGAGTCTGCATCCAACTTTGAATCCTTTACGGGAAAGGGAGTCTCTGGAATCGTCCAAGGAAAGCGAGTCCTTGTCGGAAATCGGCAGCTCCTTATTGAGAAAACGATATCCCTGGGGAACGTTGAATCGAAAGTAGAGAAATGGCGTGAAGAAGGGCACACCCTTCTTTTTGTTGCTATCGAGGGTGAATTGGCGGGTTGCGTGGGCGTGAAAGATCCGATCAAGAGCTCGACCCCGGAAGCACTACGCCTTCTGCATAAGGAAGGGATTCGGGTAGTGATGCTCACGGGGGACCACTCGGTCACCGCAAAAGCGGTGGCGAAGGAACTAGGAATCGATGACGTCATCGCGGAGTGCCCCCCCGACAAAAAAAGGGATGTGATTCAACGCCTGCAAAGCGAGGGGAGAATCGTCGCGATGGCGGGGGATGGGATTAATGATGCTCCAGCCCTCTCCCAAGCGCAGGTTGGAATTGCGATGGGAACAGGAACGGACATCGCGATGGAATCGGCGGGAGTGACCCTAGTAAAAGGCGACTTACGTTCTATTGCAAAGGCGAGGAACTTGAGCCGGGCCACACTGCGGAATATCCGGCAGAATCTTTTTTTCGCATTTATCTACAACACGCTTGGGATTCCTTTGGCTGCTGGCGTTCTCTATCCCTATTTTGGAATTCTTCTGAGCCCGGTGCTTGCCAGTGCTGCCATGTCGATGAGCTCCGTTTCCGTCATCGCAAACTCTTTACGCCTTAGAAGAATTCAGATTTGACGGCGCAGTGAGATAGGATTCCCAACCTCTCAATGGCATAATGAAGCCCCAAAATTCTTAAGGAGATAAATTCATGAGACTGTTCTTACTGTGTATGTTGACGACGTTTTCGATTCATTCTTATTCGGCAGACGTGCCGACAGGCACCGCGCCAGAGTGGATGAAGCTGACGGTCCCCGGCGAAGGCCACAAGGCCCTCACGGATTTCGTCGGAAAATGGAAATTCACCATGTCGATGTGGATGGGTCCGAGTGGAAAGGCTGAAACCTCTTCCGGCACTAGCACCAACAAATGGATCATGGACGGGCGTTTCGTTCAGCAAGATGTAAAATCCAAGATGAACGGACAAACTTTCACGGGCTTAGGCATCACCGGATTCGATTCCATGCGACAGGAATACCAAACGGTATGGCTGGACAATATGGCGACGAACATGATGCTCGGCACGGGAAGCTTGGATACGCAAACTCAAGTGCTCAATACCAAAGGCGACTTCGCCTGCGCGATGACGGGAAATAAGAATCGCACCTACCGCGCAGAGCTCAAGAAGGTCAGCAAGAATGAGCACACCTATACGATGTTCACTACCGACACCGAAGGCAAAGAGTTCAAGGGAATGGAAATCGTCTACAAACGAGTGAATTAAAGAGTTGGAAAAAGGTATGCCATACCTTTTTCCAGGGGCGCTGGCCTTGCGGCCAGCGCCCTATTTTTTTGGAAAAAACTTGAGGGTCAGAAGCATGGGCCAGCCGGCGTATGTTCCGTCAGCCGTGCAAGAACAAGGCCGGCGTCGATCGCGGCATTTAGATAATCCGAGATCTGGTAAGGAAAACTTTTCGGATAGACTTTTCTGCCAGACTCCTCCGTATATCTAGCCTGAACCCCTCTTAGAACCATCG
>JAHFAF010000187.1:7002-8338 GCA_023250715.1 Pseudobdellovibrionaceae bacterium
ACAAGGCCGGCGTCGATCGCGGCATTTAGATAATCCGAGATCTGGTAAGGAAAACTTTTCGGATAGACTTTTCTGCCAGACTCCTCCGTATATCTAGCCTGAACCCCTCTTAGAACCATCGCTGGGTGCATTGCCGTAAAAAACAGAAAGCCATCAGTCCGGCAAACTCTTCCGCACTCGGAAAAAAATTGTGGGAGCTCGGTAAAATGCTCTAGCGCCAGAAAGCTCACCACTCTATCGAATGCCTCATTGGCAAATTGAAATCGGGCATTCAGATCGAAGTGAAGAAATTCCAATTCCTTTTTCGCCTTTGCTTTTTCGAGCATCCCTTGCGATTGATCCACACCCGTGATGACAGCACCACGCTCGGCTAATCGCACCGTCTGCCTACCCGTACCACACGCGAGATCCAGTATCCTCACCCCCTGCACATCTCCCAAGACTTCATCCACAATTTTCTCTTCCAATAAATGCAGAGGAATATCATCCCGATCGTAGAATTCTGACCAGCGGTTGTAACCTTCGTTCACGGAAAGAAAGAGATGTTCTTGAGACTCCATAGGAAGATCTTATATCCTTAGACGCTTATGAAGGACAAATTAAACGGAAAGCAGATTTCCCTCGTGCTCGGCGAGCCCAAGCACATTCCTGAGCTCCTGAAAATTATTCGCAATCGCAAATCCATGAGCCGCATGCGCGAATTTGGGCGCTTCAGGAAAGGGGGATGGACAAAGGCAGAGGCGAAGGAATGGGTGAGGTCCTGGCGCAAGCGGCACCGAGCCAAGGATGGGACATTCTGGATTGCCCTCGATGAGAACGGATCTGTTGCCGGGTTCGGAGGATTCGTCCGATTCAATCTCAAGGCGCGAAACGCGGAGTTCGGGTACGCCTTGCACCACCCTTATTGGGGCAAAGGAATCGCCGCGGAAATTTATCTTCTGGCGCTCGAATATGGATTTAAGGACCTTAACCTTCACCGTATCGAATTCATGACCCTTTGGAATAACGTGCGAATGCGATCGTTTTTCGAAAAGGCGGGCGTGCCGTTTGAGGGACTAAGACGAGGAGCAGTTTTAGAAAACGGACGGCCTACGGACCAGGCTATTTACGCGGTATTGAGAAACGAATGGCCCAAGGTGAGAAAAAAACTAGAGCGGCGCCGAGACCGACGCCGCTCCAGCTAGATTATTTTACTAAGAACGGAATGCGGGTCACACTCTGTCGACCCAAACGAACTTCTCCGAACACTCGCTCTTCCTTATACGCCGCATAGAAGCGGTAGTTTCCGGGAACGAGTGACGCCACTCCTACGGCATCGGCTTCCTTACCCACCGTC
>JAHFAF010000188.1 GCA_023250715.1 Pseudobdellovibrionaceae bacterium
CGGTCTCATTGTTTATCTCGGCAAAGAGATCGCGGATGCTTTGGAGATCGTCCACAGCCAAGGCTATCTCTACCGCGACATGAAGCCCCAAAACGTGATGCTCGATGGAATTAGCTCTCGAGTAAAGCTCATCGACTTCGGCACGCTCTATCACACCTCGGATAATAAACCCCTAATCTTCGAATCTCCCGGCTATACTCCTCCGGAATTCTTGAGCACCGATAAAAAATTTACCACTGCAGGCGACGTCTATAGCCTTGGGGCCCTTTTGTATGAGCTCGCGATGGGCTACACGCCGAAACTTGGCGAGGCCAAGGACCTACTCAAAGAAAAACGCGACAAGCGCCTTTGCGAGATTATTCTCAAATGTTTGGAAGTCGATCCAATGAAGCGCTACCAGCGCGCCCGCCACGTGCGCGATGATTTGCACAAATTAACTCGGAAAGGCTTCTGGCCCTTCACCAACAAAAACGCCATCGCGCCCATTGAATTGTCCGTCCTGCCTAAGACACTCTTCCCCCCTGCTTGTACTTTCTGCGAGTACTGTGGCTTTGCCGATTCTTCTTCCCAAGCGGGCTATTGCCCCAAATGCCGCGTTCCTATGCGCGTGGGCCGCTTGATTTTGAAGGGCGTAGATAAACACGATAAAGGGAAGGAATTCTTCCTCTACTCGGATGAAACGATTATCGGAAGCTCCAAGGAATGCCATTTCGCCGTGGGGAGCGCCAAAGACGGCGTCAACGGCAACCACATCCGCATCTTTCGCCGCAAGACGGGCCTGTGGGTAGAATCTCTCGAGAGGGAGAAAGACTCTACGGTCGTAAATCAAAGAAAGATATTAGGCCCCGTGGAATTATTGGACGGGGATACGATTAAGATTTCCAATCTAGATTTGAGATTTACTCTGAAGGATGCGTGTTAGGTGGGCGGCGGAGCTGGAGTCGGTGTCGCGCCCGGCGGCTTAACGCTTACTATCCCGTCACTTCCCACCGCCACCCCCAAATTACTTAGTCTTTGCTTAGCCGTGGGATCAGTATTGAATAAATCACGAACCAGAAGCTCGGCCTGAGCTTTTACCGTCGCATCTTTACTATTGAGATTACTCACAATGGTAGCAAAATCGAGAGCGTTCAAATTATTTGGATTCCGATTCAAAAGCAAATTGGCCAACTGCTGATTCTGGCGCGCGAGATCCTGATTTTGATTTGCAAGATTCTGATTCTCGTTCGCAAGCGCCTGATTCGCAGCTTGTTGAGCGGCCGCATTTGGATCCGTGGCCGCCGCCGGTGCCTTGGTATCTGCGGCTTTGGGCGTGTCTGACTTCATATCGTTCTTAGGCACACTCGGAGATGTAATCGCTATGGGAGTGATGGAACCTGCTGGCTGCGGATTCTGCGGCGTGGCCCCCATTGCGGCGACAAGAGCGGAACTTGCGGCCGCGGCCGGCTTACTCTCCCCGGATCCGGACGTTGAACCTGCCGGGCTCTTTACTACTCCCGGTAGGTAGACGACAGGAGGTACGGGAATAAACTTGATTTCCTTCTGCGCTCCCCGACCTAACGTATCGAAGTGGCCATCGCCAAATGCGGATAAGGAAAACATCACACCTAAGAATATTGAAATCGTCTTCATTTCCTCACCCCCCATATAAAGTGAGCTACGTATTCTATTCACGTATTCTAAGGTGCAAACGAAGAGCCGAAGTTTGTGGTGTATTCTGGCGGTATTATTGGCTGTTTTCCCTATGTTTTCAGCCCCACGGGAAAAAGGGGGTGTATTCAGAGTATACAGTTAGAAAAAACCTCTATGGGTGTCAGCTCTCGGTCTTCGGTGCCGGGGCCTCAGTTATTTCTCCAGCCTTTTCGGCTGGCTTCGGAGTTTGGACTTCAGTTACGGCAGTTTTCGCATCTTCGGAATTCGCCGAAAGTTTATCAAACGCAGCTTTTCTATCAGGCTCTGGGAGAGCCTGAATTCTCGCAATTTCCGTCTTAATCTGATCTTGCGTCAGTTTCACAGGCTCTTGGGCTGCGGAAGCTGGGGTGCTTGGTTTTTTGAGTTGATCTTGGAGCGCCGCCAGTTGCCCTTCGACTCTTCCAATTGCTCGCGCGTTGTTCACGTCCGTTTGATTGATTCCATTGTCGTTATTATTATTGTTGTTCCCTTGGTTGTTCTGGGCCTGGGCCTTCTCTTGCTGGGCCTTCTCTTGCTTGCCCTGGCCTTGTTCTCCCCCACCCTGTTTCCCCTGACCTTGCGCCGTGCCCCCGGCTCCGCCTTGCTCTCCACCATCTTTGCCTCCCCCGCCTCCACTACTACTTTGAGGCTGAGCGGATTTAATTTCAGGAACTTTTGTTTCGATGGGTTGGATTGGAGTTGCCGCCGTTTGAGAAGCAGGAGCAGCGGTGGAGGCGGCAATTGCCTTCAGAGCCGAAATAGAATTAATGACTCCGGAAGTTCCTTGCGCCCTTAACGGCGCGATTTCAACTGTCTTCAATGCGGGAGTAGCAATTACTCCTCTCCCATTTAAGGTGTCTCGATGTTCCCCAAATGCCGGGTGCGAAAATAGAATTGCAAGAATTACGGTGAACGCTTTCATATCTCTACCCCCAAATCTAATCGAATATTCTAGATTGCAATTCGGTTGCCGAATTTTGTCGCGTATGCCGTCAGGTTGCTTGGAAAAAACCGGAATGAAATCCATTATCCCTAAAACGGGGGACTGAATAAGAAAAAGGTGTGTGGATACTTTTTCCGGGAAAAAGTATCCACACACCTTTTTCCTCAGAGATATTTCGCAAGGGAAAGAAAATACTGCTGCTCAGGCTGGAAGAGAAATACGGAGCCTCTAAGCTCGAAATCTCCCGGGAAAAGATAACTCATTTCCGAGCGGAAACGCGGGTCCCAAAGAGATCTTCCGCCGTAACGATAAAGGACAGAATGCTTGAGCGCCATTTTCCAGTGATCGGACATGGCCCAGATGTATCCTGCTTGATAACCCAAGCCCGCATGCAGCCCCTGCCCCTCATTATTCGCTGAGCCCACATCCAGCAACCCCATCATGTAGAAAGTATGGTGATCGGAAAAAGGCTTAAAAGAAAGACCTGCTCCGGATTGAATGTAAAACCTTCGGCAGCGATCCGCATCTGAAGTAGCGCATTCCGTCTCCATACCGAAAGACAATCGCCAAGAAGTAGGGCGAAGAAGAGGCCGCCACGGCGCCAAGGACAGTACTTCCATGAGACGGAAATCGGAAACATAGAGATTTCGATCCCTCCAGTTGTACTGAAGATCCGCGTCCATGAAACGAATTTCCAATTCATCTGAATAACCAAGCGCCACAGCCCCCACATCATGCAAAGCGGGGCGCCATTCTAGGCGAGTAAACTGTCCGTACTTTGTTCCCGCGCCATTGGCGAGACCGATGCGGGTAGAATTATGCCCGAGGCTCGGCTCTTTTTGCAGTGGTACCTCGTCCACGGAATCCGAGACGACGGGCGTTGCGGCTCGCATCGCAAGCAAAGGGCCTCTCAAGGAAGCGTACTTCACGGGCTTATTATCCTCGACGAGCTTTTCCTTAAAATCGATGAAATCAAGAGCGGTATCGATGATGCGCGCCTGTGATCTGGGGGCAAGCCCGCCCAATAGATTCTTCGCCGGTTCCTTCTCATCCAAATCCACAACACGCTTTACGAGGTTCGCCTCTTCGTCGTTCAAAGTCTTGTAACGAGCAAGATACTTATAGAAATTAGAGGGACGAAAATGCATCGCCTTCACAAGCCCAGGTGCCTGGGCAACAGTCTTCACGGTATCGATAGGAATCACCCAAAAACTATAATGACTCGTCAAATCGAGCTCCGGATTTGCCACCTCGAGGAGCACCAACATAAAAAGCGCGCAATTATCATCGAGGTAAAAATAATTGATCCGGTGCCGGCCCACTTCGAAAACACTGAGGAGCATGAGTTGAGTCTGCTCTGGCGTTAAAGTGAGCTCATATTCCCAAAGATCTCGATTTTCTGCTGCGTTGTACTCCTGAACCTTCATGAAAAAGGGGAGGAGATCGAAATACCCAGCGAACAAACCGCTCACTCCCATGATCGGATAAAGCAGCGGATGCTTCGTAGTGGGATATGCCGCAAAATTGATGGCGTAATCGAGCATCGCTTGAGAAGTGCCGTGAGTTGGCCTCTTATGGAGGCGCAAAAAAGTATGGCCGAACATCGACGCCGGATTATTCAAATAGCCCGACGAAAAAACGAAAGAGACTCTATCCGCATCGAGATCCGCAAGCAGATCTTTCAAGAGCTTGCACTCGACGAACTTCAACTTTATCGGATCAAAATTCAGCTGTTTATTTAGCCAAAAAAAACGCGCAGGAAACTGGCACTGCGGGTGCTGGCTCATCCCTTCCTTATCCGAATCCATATCCGGATTGAAGAAGGCCTTAATCGTGGCATCCAATTCCAAAGAGGCGTCGTAACGACCGTCCTCATCCAAGAAGAACTTGGGACTCGAAATGAAACTTTGGCTTTCTTTGAACCATTTCGGCGTGAAGAAGAGGAGTTTCTGCCACTGCTTGGACTGGGCGAGCTTCAGCTCGTGGGCGTGATTGATGAGCTCCTCTGTATAAGAGGAGCCCACCGCTTCAATCTCCATCCAAATCAAAGGAAGAAGAAGTAATAGAATGAACTTCCGTACTACCAAACTACGTCTCTGCTTGAATCAGTGAGATCCCTTCGCTTTCGCTCGGGACTTCGCCCAATTACGAAACTACGCGAGAACAGCTATTCGCCAATTCAGGATTGGACTTAATCTGCTTCACATAGTTCTTCAAGACCTCGTTCGACTCAACCGTCGAATAGATCTCGTTGTACTTCTCTTGGCTCATCCGAGAGAACGCGGCGTGATCGCAGCCCAAGACTTCCGCAAAAGCACTCAAGTGCTCGCCGTTGCCTTCTGCCGCTTCACGAGTCAAAGATGCGAGGTTTACGCGCAAGAAAACTTCTTGCTCGACCTGTGCATGCTCCGCCCCTTTGTCCGTGCAGTTCGAAGTACCGGTCGTGATTCCGAACGTCTGGCTCGCGGAAAAACTATTCACGAACCAAGCGCCAATCTGCGGAAGCATGGTGTTCTTTTCGATGAACATCGCGCCCAACCCGCAACCGGCCATTCCGTACTTCATCTTCTTATACGAGTGACCACCACCCATATCGCCCGAGCCCATGGAGCTCGACGACGACGAGGAAGAGGCAGCCTTCTTTTTCTCCGCCGCTTGGCTTTGGGCCGCAGCGCCGAAGAATGCTACTAAAGTGACTACTAAAAGCATTTTTTTCATGTGTGAAATCTCCTTCTCAGCTGTGACTTAGCCAACGTGCAGGCAAGCCGCCGCGAGGGACGGATTCTTGCGCACTTCCGATTTCGCCGTCTCTAGCGCGTCGACCGCACCCGGAGCCGAAAAGATCGAGCCATAGGATCTTTGTAATTGCGAAGCTACGTCCGTATAGACCTCGGGCCTGCAGCCCAACGCCTGCGCGAACGCTCTCAACGTTTCGCCATCTCCTTGCGCCATCTCTTTCGAGAGAGCGACAAAGTTACGGCTCATGAACATTTCCTGCCCGATTGTGATGGTGGTCTTGCCCCCTTCATCCGGCTCGCAGTTCGAGGTACCCGAGGTGATTCCACCCACCTGGCTGTAGCTCGTGCTGTTCGTCGTTGCCGCACTAATTTGGCCGCCGTCTTGTCCCATTACAATGGAACCAAGACCGCAACCGGCCATTCCGTATTTTCGTTGATTCGCCTGAGCTAGCGCGGGAACTAGCAGAAGCGCAACGAGGAAACTACTAACGATGCGTTTCATCAACTCTCCTTAGGTTCAGAGCAATTCGTTGTAAAAACTTTGGATCAACTTCAAGCTGAAAACTTGGACTTCCGGTTTTTAGCTTTGGCGTATATTAGCAACCGCAAATGGGCTAGGGTAGCGATTTCTCGACGGAAAAAATTTTTCCGAGAAGTTTCGAATGCGTTGCATAATTATTTTTTTGAGTATTTTGACGCTGAGCGGATGCAGTTATCTCTTCTACCACCCGGACTCCAATTTTTATTTTGAACCAAAGGCCCAAGGATTCGCCGAGCCAGAGGAGATCCGCTTTAACTCGAAGGACGGAACGCCTTTATGGGGTTGGTTCTTCGCGGCGAAGAAACCCTCAAAGGGTTTAGTGATTCAATTTCACGGTAACGCGGAAAACCTCACGAGCCACTATCTCTTTCTCGCGTGGATGACTCAAGAAGGTTACGACCTTTTCATTTTCGACTACCGAGGTTACGGAGAGTCGGATGGGAGGCCTTCTCAGGAAGGAACCTACCTAGATGGTAAAGCGGCGTTGGATTGGGCATGGAAAAGATGGAAGGGAAAAAAGCAGCCCGGAAAATTTGTGGTCTTTGGACAAAGCTTGGGGGGGGCAATTGCGACTCGGGCGCTTTGTGACTTTCCCCACTCCAAAGACGTGAGTTTAATGGTCGAAGATTCTACCTTTGCCTCCTACCCGCGAGTCGCAAAGGGGCTTCTCACTCAAAAGTGGTTTCTGTGGCCCTTCTCCTGGTTACCCTGGCTTGTGGTCTCCAATGAGTACGGGACGGCGGACTGTTTGCAAAAGAATAAGGTCCCGTTACTGGTCATTCACGATGAGAAGGATCGCAAGGTGCGATTCGAAAATGGGGAGGAGGTTTTCTCCCTCGCTACGTCTCAAAAGCAATTTTGGAAATTGGATGATGGAGTCCACTGCGGCGCCTTTAACGTGCAACACGAAGCTCGCCGACGGGAATTCGTGAAATTTCTCGACGATTTGGTACACTAATCTCTGTCTTTCGAAGATTTCCCAAAACAAGGAGATTGATATGCGAATTCTTTTCGCATTGCTTTGTGTGAGCATTTTCCCCGCATGTGGAGGGAGAGCTCCGGTACAGGGTTGGCTTTACACGGGCGTTTCAGCGGGACTTTCCGTTTCCGCTCAAGCGGGACCGAAGACCGGAAAGGCTTGTGCCTCTTCGATCTTGGGAATTATCGCGACCGGCGATGCGAGCATCGACACCGCTAGAAGAAATGGCGGGATTACTTCGATCAGCATCGTCGATGAAGAGATGACAAATATTTTAGGCCTTTACGCTACCCACTGCACCGTCGTGCACGGAAAATAGGGATTTGACTTCTCGGACCCCGGGCCGCCCGGGGTCTAGTCCAACCTACTGAAATTGCTTAATTTTATATCACTTTCCTGTATTGACACACCACATCTAACTCGACTAGTCTAGGGACCGGTTTTGGAGGGGTTCCATAATCAAGGCTTACCTAAAATTTTTGTTAGAGGAGTGAGGCGATGCGAAGCACGATTTTTTTCTTGGCGGCTCTTTTTGTGCTGCCCGGGTGTTTTCTTTTGGGACGGATGGAAGACAGTGTCGATAAGACAAATTTAAGCGTAGCGGACAGTAACAAGCTCATTGGAGAGACGAAGGACGGCCAGCAGTTGGCTCTAGCCCTCGAGCTCATGTCGAGTAGCGAAAAATCGACGAATCTTCGTGCTGCTGCCAGCGAGACGGTCTTCAAAATGGCCGCGGAAGATCGCATCTGGAAGTACATCGGCATGCCGGCGCCCTTCAATTTGCGCACGATCAGCAAGGCAGGAGTCGACCTCCCCAACGTCACGGTTATTGGCGACGGGATCGATCCGGTTCTTGGTGTCGCGACGGTAAGCCCGGAACTTTACGCCGTTCAATCTTTCGCGGCCTATAGCCTGCTTGAGCAAATGACCTTGAAGAGCAAAGCTCCCGGCCTTTCTCCGGAAGACACGGACACGCTTCGAAACAATTTAGTGAGAATCGTCAATGTTTCGACGGGCCTTCTCGGCGGAGCCAAGGCAACGGATATCAAGAAGGCGCTTGCGACCAAAGGTCCGCGGCCTTTTGAAAAGGATCTGGCGGTTCGTCAAAGTGCCTCTCAGATGATTAGCGACCTTCTTCGGATGCTTTCCGCTCCCGAAGACACCGTGAGCGATGCTCGATCGAAGATCGAGAGTCGTTTGGGCGTAGGCTCCTACTAAATTCAATGAGACTGCTTCGCTCCGCTCGCAGATACCTGTATTTGCGAGGCGGAGCCGAAGCAATCTCGTTATCATTACTTTTTCTTCTTAGATCTTAAGTCTAAATAAACAGCGAGAATGATCACGAGCCCCTTGAATACCTTTTGATAGTGCTCGCTGATGCCGATGAGGCTCATCCCATTGTTCAAGACTCCCATCACGAGCACTCCGAACAACGTTCCCGTAATAGATCCCACGCCGCCCATGAG
>JAHFAF010000189.1:0-4760 GCA_023250715.1 Pseudobdellovibrionaceae bacterium
GAAGTAGTTTCCAATCCGGAGTTCTTGAAAGAGGGCACGGCGGTCAATGATTTCCTAAGCCCGAGAGAGTGATTATCGGTGCCGAATCGGAATTGGCGCGCGAGATTATGGCGGAGCTCTACGCTCCCTACGTTCGATCCGGAAATCCCGTTCTTTTCATGAGCAATCGCTCGGCAGAGCTTTCAAAATACGCCGCGAATTCCTTTCTCGCGATGAAAATTTCATTTATCAATGGTTTAGCTCAGCTTTCGGAAAGAGTGGATGCCGAGATCAAGGACGTAAGGCGCGCGATTATCACCGATAGCCTAATAGGATCCCAGTTTCTTTATCCGGGCTGCGGTTACGGTGGGTCTTGTTTTCCAAAAGATGTGCAAGCGCTTGTGATGGTGGGAAAAGAGCACGGAATGGGAATGGATCTTTTCTCCGCGATTCACGAAATCAATGAGTCTCAGAAAAAGGTGCTCTTTCAAAAGATTCACAAGTTTTTCAAAGGCGAGCTAAAGGGGCGGACAGTTGCCGTCTGGGGATTGTCCTTTAAGCCGATGACAGACGATATGCGTGAAGCTCCTTCGGTTACGTTGATAGAAGGGTTGCTCGCCGCGGGCGCCAAAGTGCGCGGCTACGATCCCGTTGCAAACGTCGAGGCAAAAAGACATTTCGGGAATAAGATAGAGCTTTTCGAGGATGCTTATGAAGCCGTTCACGGGGCGGACGTTCTGGCAATTTTGACGGAGTGGAACGAATTCCGCTCTCCCGATTTTGTCCTCCTGAAAAAGGAGCTGGGACAGGCCGCCATATTCGACGGGCGTAATCTGTACTCGAGTCACATGATGGCTCGACACGGTTTCAAGTACTTCTCGATTGGGAAGCGAGATCCGGTATGAACTCATCCTTATTACCCAAGGGACGTTATCTCGTTGCTGGAGGAGCGGGCTTTATTGCTTCGCATCTCTGCGAGCGATTGGTCTCCCTTGGGTGCGAAGTACTTTCCATCGACAACTTCATTACCGGCCGTCCGGATAACCTTAGGGGACTTCTTGGACACCGACTTTTCAATCAGATGGAGCACGATATCGTGCAGCCTCTCAAGATAGAGGGTGGATTAGCCGGCATCTTTAATCTCGCTAGCCCCGCGAGCCCTATCGACTACGCAAAGTTTCCCATTGAAACGCTTCACGTGGGTGCTATCGGCAGTGATAACCTTTTAAAAATCGCGGTGGAAAAGAAGTGCCCCATTCTCGTTACCTCGACTTCTGAGGTCTATGGCGATCCGCTCGAGCACCCCCAACGGGAGAGTTATTGGGGGAATGTGAACCCGATAGGTCCCCGAGGCTGTTACGACGAATCAAAGAGGTATTTGGAAGCGCTGACCATGGCCTATCACCGCGCGCGGGGTGTGCGAACGCGCATCGTACGCATCTTTAACACTTATGGGCCGCGCATGCGCGCGAATGACGGTCGAGTGGTTCCTAATTTCTGTATGCAGGCTCTCGCCAATGAGGATGTCACTGTTTACGGAGATGGAAAACAGACGAGAAGTTTTTGTTATATCGACGATATGGTAGAAGGCTTATTGAGATTCATGCAGCTAGATCATTTCGAGCCGATCAATATCGGAAATCCCGACGAATATACTATTTTGGATTTCGCCTCTCGTATTGTCGAAATGGCGGAATCGAAAAGCAAAATTGCATTCAAGCCTTTGCCGCAAGATGATCCGAAGACCCGTTGCCCGGACATTGCAAAGGCGAAGAAGTTTTTGGGATGGGAGCCCAAAGTCCGACTCGACGAAGGGCTCAAGAAAACCTTCGACTATTTCCGCACCTGCCTAGTGAAGTAAAGTGGGGTTAGTGCTTCAAAGAGCTTACCATCGTCTACAGCCGGTTTTTTTGATCTTATACGTCCTATCTCTTGCGACAAGCATGGGAGGGATGGAGCTCTTTTCTTCGCTTCTCATCCTCCTTTTTCTTTTGGGGGGCACTCGTCGGGGACTTTCGAGGCTTCCGTTTTGGAAACCGTTGATTTTTTTCGTGGTCGTCGTTGCGGTCGGTATTTTAGCTGGCGAGGCCCCTCTCGAAGGAAAGCTATTCGATTTAGGAAGGCTTCGTTTCTTTCTTCTTTATCCGGTGTTGTTTTATTCCTTGAAGGACTGCGATCCCGATCAACGCTGGGTGGGTTGGCTTGGGGGAATCTCGCTCGTGGTTGCCCTCTATGGAGTTGTGCAACATTTCATGCCATTGGATTTGGTAAGACCCGAAGGAAAGAAGGTCTATCTCTATGCGCTTCAAAATGAAAAGATAGGTCCCTTAGTTGCCGGCACCTTCAATCATCACCTTACTTTTGCGAACGTCTATCTTTTCTACGCCTGTCTTTTCGGAGCGCTTGCGGTGAGTTTTCCGCAAGTCCTACGAGGGGCGTTGCTATTTTTGGTGACCTTCTGGACCCAAAGCCGTGCTGCTTGGGCCGCGATTCCCATTTGTATATTGGGTCTAGTCATTCCTCGAGGGAAGAAAGCTTGGGCGCTTCTTCTTCTCCTTTTCCTCGCGGGGGGGCCACTCTTTTACTTCACCGATTCCGGATTTAAAGAAAGGCTCAGAAGAACTCTTTGGGTGAAAGACGAGCGGTACGATCTCGGCGAGCGCCAGCGTTTGTGGCGGCTGCAATGGGAGCTCATTCAACAGCACCCCGTTCTGGGTGTGGGGTGGAACAATAACGAGAGGTTCTGCGCTCGTGAGATGAAGCTTCTTTATCCGGGGGAAGGTGTCTTTTGCGGTCATGCGCATTCGGAAGTTTTGCAGATTTTCTCCACGACCGGATTGTTAGGGCTAAGTGCTTTTTTGTGGTTGTGGGCACAGGTATTTATTGCGGCGCTGCAATCTTATCGTGCGTTCCCGACGGGAAAGAGGAAGTCCATTTGTTTGGGCCTCTTAATAGGGTTCGCGGGTTTTCATTTGCAGGGTGTGACGCAGTGGAACTTCGGTGATGCCGAGGTTCTACACAATGTGATTTTCTTTTGGGCGGCGATCGGGCAGTTGTGGCTCCAATCTTCAACGGTTATAATAAAAAAGTCTTCCCAATCTCAATAACCGGTACCCACTCTTAAAGCTGCGGCGAGCCTTTTTTGACCGCAATCAAGGCAATTCATGGACAAGCGAAAAACTCCCAAAGACAAAGAGAAGAGCGCTAAGCCTAACGATAAGATTGTCGACTTAAGCGAGTTCCGCAAGAGTAAGACCGAGGAACGTCGCCGGGAATACGAACGGGTTCTCTTCAATAGAATTCTAGGCGTCTATAGCTTTGCGGAAAAAACTGGATTGAATCATGTCGAAGTCGTCGACATCAGTTACTCCGGAATTAAATTCCGGGAAGATCGGCCGGATCATCCCCTGAAGGAAGGCCAAAAGATTGCTTTGCGCTTTTACTTCACTCCCAGTTCCTATCTCCGTCTGGTGGTAGAGACAAAACGAGTCACCCCCTTTAAGGATGAGGATAGGGAAGGGCTCGAGTACGGCTGCTCTCTGGACAAAGACACCAAGTCCTATGAGGTCATTAAGCTCCTCATTACCTTCATGTATAAGTACGCGGAGTTTGCGTGCGAAGACACGAATCCTCCCATGATCTGGTTTTAGCGACACCTTGCTTGCCACCTTCGCCTGTGTGCGTTAGCACCCATTCATGCAGGGCGATCTAGATAGGCTCCGGCGCGACCGGCTTTCGAAAGTTCAAACGGCGATGCGCGCGCACGGCGTGGGTGCCCTTCTCCTCACGAATCCCATCCATATCCGATACGCAACGGGGGTCACCTGCATGACCCTCTGGACCTCCGTAAATTTAGCCCGTTACGCCCTCGTCCCCGTTCAGGGGGACCCGATGATTTTCGAGTATTCGAAAGCTCTATTCCTAGCAAAAGAAGTATGGCCTCGATCTAGAGCCGCAACGGCTTGGCAGTCGCGCTTTTCCGGAGCGCAGGTGCTTTCCACTTCTCGGCGCTGGGCCGAGGAAATTGCCGAATTGCTCAAGGAATGGGGGTTGGCCGGGGAAAGGGTTGCTACCGACCCCTTGGATCATTTTGGCTATCAGGCCCTTTTGGCCGCGGGCCTGCGTCTGACAGACGCCGACGAAACGATGGAGGCCGCACGCCTTACGAAAACTCCCGATGAAATTGCACTATTGAAACGGTCTTGCACTGTCGCGGAAGCAGGCTTAGCGGAGCTGGAGCGATCCATTCGCCCCGGGTTCACGGAAAACGAGCTACTTTCAATTTTCTGGGGAAAGATGCAAGCCCTGGGTGGTGAATATTGCAGCACACGGCTCTTAGTTTGTGGGGAGAAGACGAACCCTTGGTTTCACGAGGCAGGCGACAATAGAGTTCAGATTGGAGATTTAGTCGGTATCGACACCGACATGATTGGGCCAGAAGGTTATTTATGCGATATTTCGCGAACCTTTCTATGTGGCGATAAGGCAAACCCTGATCAGAAGGAAGCATATCGCGTCGCTTACGATTTTATCCAAGGCTTGATCGATCTGTGCCGGGTGGGACAACCCTACCGAAAACTCGTCGAGCTGGCACCCAAGTATCCGGCCGAGTACGGACCCTTGGGATATTCATGTATGATCCACGGCTCGGGCGTGGATGATGAAACGCCCTTCTTGCCGTTCCCCCACGACCTTCCGAAAGCGACGGTCGCAGACGGTCATCTACAAAAGGACATGGTTTTGAGCGTGGAATTTTACGCCGGGAAACCCGGCAAACGCGA
>JAHFAF010000189.1:4770-8313 GCA_023250715.1 Pseudobdellovibrionaceae bacterium
CTCGAAATACCCCTTCGAAGAAAAATTACTTTAACGACGGGGTTAGTGTTTCCAGGGGGATTCGTCCGTATCGATTTCGTTGCAATACGGGTAGAGAAAGAGGCCCAAGCGATTCAGCTCCTTCTTGGTCAGGCCGTCGGCGGGGAGAGTGACTTCTACGCTCAGTCCCGGCCTTAATGGAAAAGAGACCTTTCGGACGATCTCCGTGCCAGACCTTTCTTCTACAGGAGCTTTCTTTTGCTTGGGCAATTCTTCTTTCGAGGGCTCGGTCTTCGCTTTCTTTTCCTTGCGGGTCTCAGCACCCAGGTTAGCCCGAGTCTTGTCCGTTACGGCCCGTTCCCACGCGAAGGGATCAGCACTCCATGCTTTGAAGTCCTCGAGACTGCTCTTCACGCGCGATTTATAAACCTTCAAAGTCGATGCACGCACATTATTATTGCGATTACGAAACCGGTTAATCAATACATCGAGGTTACCCAAAATGTATTCGATGCTGTCCTCTTCTTCGTTGAGGACTGCGAAAAGATTGTGGCAGGCGGTGAGGCGGCAATTGATCGCCTGTTCATTTAGAATTAGTTTTCGTCCCGCAAACTCCAGGAATTTCACTACCTCTTCCGTATCCCGAATCAGCGACATCTGATTGCCGCCTTGGATCACCTTCATCGAACTCTCTCCCTGGCCCATGCTGAGTACGTCCCCTGTTGTGAAAAAGATTTTCTGTAATGGATTTGATCCTTCGGCTACGCCTCAGGATGTTCTCGTCATTCTATTGCGACAAGAACATTTAATATCACAACGATCTTAAGGGTTAAACACCCGATCAGATTTTTTTTTATTTAGGTTAAGATTTGTTAAGCAGTGCGCGTCAGGATTTTTACGATTTCCTGAAAACCCGCGCCAGACGGGCGAGTTGTCACGTACTTCGGAGGGTGTTGAAGACGAGATAAATATTTTGCGACATTCGAAACACCGACGGAAAGATCAAAAAATTCAAAAAGGGGCTCATCATTGGGAGAATCACCGACAAAAACGATCTCTTCTTTTGTAATCTTTTTATTTTTCCCTACTTTTTCTATCAATTCCTTTACTGCGGTGACCTTCGTGTGCTTGCCGTACCAGTAATTGATGTGAATGGAGCTAAGCTTGGCGGTCCCTCGTGGATCTTCCACCAAGAAATTCAAAACTTGATCAATTTCCGTTTCACTTAAGAAAGGGGGCTCCTCTCCGAAGTCCACAGCGCAATCAAAGAGACGGTAGGGTTGATCCGTCGCGAGCTTGATTTGGGGCAACCGCGTCTTTAAATGGTGAAACTTCTCTTTCAACCAACTTTGCTGCTCCGCCAAATTTTTATCTGAGGCCAAGGTTACAGTCCGTATCTTTTTTTCCTCGCGAATCATCCACCCAGCACCATTTTCGAAAATCATGGCATCCAGCGGCCAAAGACGCATTAGACAGTCGGCCCACCCGGCAGGCCGTCCAGAAACAAGGACAACCCAAAATCCCTTTTCATGGAGCTCACACAGGGATTTGTAGGTTGCCGCCGAGATTTGAGAATGATCGGTAAGCGTATCGTCTAGGTCGCTAAAGACACCGCGTACTCTAGCGGTAGGGAGCTTATCCAAAATCATCGCAGAAGCGTCCCGAAGAGAAAATCCGGCCAGCCCGTCATTTGAATCCGATGGGCGCGGTAGAAGTCTTTTTCGATCAATGGATGAGGCCCTGGATCGTAGAGATATGTATTCACTCGCCAAGCGTAGGGCTCAGGCTCTCGCCGCTCGATGGGCTCACGCCCTTGCCAGTAGGGTGAATCTTCCAGGCTTACTCTTGAAGAAAGCAAAATTCCCAGCCCATGCTTCAAGGGGACCCCGTTCGTGTGGCCCTCAACTACGTACAAAGCATTGCGACCAAAATGATCGTTGAACGTATAGGGAGGAATCTGCCAGCCCACGTGATCGTGTTCGCTATAGGTAAGGTCCACTCTCTCGGTTCCTACCAGGTGCAAGCGAACTTTTCGGGTAGGACCCTTTCCCTTTGGGATCCAAAGGATCAAGGTGCGATCTGCAATTCGTTTTCCCATCGCATGCTCAAACCAATAGGCGCTCGTCCCATTTCGAAATTGCACGCCACGCTTAAAGACGGTGATGAGAGGGTGCGGCCCTCCGTCCGGATTCGCCTGATCGGCGTCGGGATGATGCGTCTGGTGGCTTTCGGCCAGGTGATTACAGTCAAGCTTGGCCGCCGACTCCCACTCGCCTTTTCGCAGCTCCACGCGTGGAATAATCTCAGGCTGATCCGCGTTCAGAAAGGCGTAGGTTTTCAGTGCGAGACATACCGCCATATCCCGATACCTCGCTTGCTCGTCGATTTGGACGGCAGCCCAGACGCCTGCTGCATTGGGACGAGTTCTGAAATCCAAAAGCGTCCGTTGTCCGGCCGAATCGTCATCGGGATACCCAAGGGCGGATTGCAATTCCGCCATTGCTGGGGTGGCTTTCGACATGGAAAAGAGATCGGCGTTGGCATCGTCGTCGGCGAAAAGGCTCCACTCTTTCAGCTCGCCGGAATGCCACCGCTTTTTCCAATCCGAGGAAAGTCGCGAGAGCCCATTCTTTAAGGCTCGCCCGACTGCCGGAAGATGATCCGTACGTACGACGAAAGCATCGACCGGATCCATCTGTCCTTCCATTTCAACCAATGCACCTTTACGTACATGGGCCTGGAGATAAGATTTCACCCACGGTTTGAAAAATGAGTCTTCGAGCAAAACATCCGACGAGGACTCCGACTCAAGACGTTTCGCGAAGGGTTCAAGAAATTGCTCGAAAGGAAAACTGTGATTGGGCGTTTCGAGACTGGAGGCCGCGAAATAACGGAAGACTGGCTGAAACTCCAGTGCAAGCTCCAATTGCCCGGCTATACAAGCGTCTACCATCAGAAAATCAAACTTCGAAACTCTGTTTTCCCGGTAGAGCTCTTCCATCGCGCGGCGGATTTCATAATTCTTCATGAGTTGCGATGGAGCGTTTAGCCCGTCGCTATTGGGCATGTAGAAATCCTGCATGAGCCCTTGCTGCCCCCAACTATGGCCGGAAAGGATGAGGCCGTAGCGCTTCGCGGGATAGGCGCGGATTCCCCAAGCTAAGAAATTTTTCAGCGTGACGGCACTGCCAGAGTTCAGTTCCTGATAGCGAAAGGGCTGGGCGAGTTGTTCTTCAATTTCACTCTCGGTTAAAGGAAGCGTATCCGGTCCGAGCTGGCGGGTAGGATGGGCAATGTATTTTAAGTTGTAGCGGTAGTTGGGATCTCTTCCCACATCATCCCACTGCGCGACGACTTGAACCTTTCCGCCCGGCCGCAGCGAGGGAGTCTTTTCAATGCGCTTTAGTGCTCTGCGAGAGGGCTCGTAAAGGGAGGGCTCATCCCCGGCAAGATATAGAAAAATAGTCCACTCCGCCGGCTTATCCCCTGCGACCGCGAACTTCGAAACCAAATGAAGGATTAAAAATAATGAATAAACGATTACTCCCCCGCCCATTTCCCTCT
>JAHFAF010000532.1 GCA_023250715.1 Pseudobdellovibrionaceae bacterium
CTCTCCTCGGCTTGGGAGGCTGTCTTCACGGTTATTTCATTTATGCTTATGTGGGAAAGCCGAGCTACGTGGATCCAAAACTTCCGTGGAAGGATTATTTGGCGGTCAATGAAATCGTGAGAACTAAGTTTCGCGGCCTTCCCACGCTTGGTGCGGCGGATAAAGATCGCGGCCTGGATTATCCGCCTGTGATGGAGGCTACCACATCTTATTCCGCTCCTTATCACGCTGCTGTTCATGTTCAATTGACTCCCTTTCAACTGGATCTTGCGGGGAGAATGTTTGTGACGAAGGAGTTTATTTCTTACGGCTCTCAGCTGGGTTACCAGGCTTTTGTTTGGGGGCCCTTTGAAGAACTCGTTTGGGGGGAAAGGGTGAAACAGCGCTATGTCGATGAAAAAGCGTTGTTGGCAAGATCCGGATCGGTTTCTCTCTATCGAATCGAGGATAGTTGGAGAAATGAAATACAGCAGGCGAAGCAGGGGGGAGGGGCGCCGCTTTTGGCCTTGGCGCGGAAGCTTGGGAAAGCCGGTTGGTTAGGTGAGGCGATGGATGTTTATCAGGCGGTGTTAGGAAAAAACGCCCAGCAAAAAGAAGTCTGGCTGGAGCTCGCGCGCTTGGTGGATGGCCTTCAGCAATGGAATTGGAAATTTGAAATTTTGCAAATGGCCATCGGTGCGAACCCTCAATTTCCCGAAGCTTACTTCGAAATGGGAATTCTTCTACGGGGACTCAATAATCCCAGAGGGTCGGTCCATGCGTTTCGGCAGGCCATTGCCCAGAATCCTAAGTTTAGCGCGGCCTACCGAGAGCTTTCCTCAACTTTGGCGTATTACCAGAGCTTCGATGAGGCGAGGCGTGTTTTGGATCGGGCCTGGCGTGCGGGAAATCGTTCGCCAGACATCGAGGAGTTGAGAACGAAGGTGCAGAGCATGGGAAAAGGGACGGGAGGGGGGTGATGCTTTCTCGTCTCAGAAATCCCTTAACTTGCGGGCTGGACATCGACAGCATTGAATCCATCACCGCATTTTTCAAGACCATCTCCGGAAACCCAATTTTGCAAGCTATCTACGAGCGGCGCTACCGGCAATTTCTTCCCGCTGTCGAGGCGACTCGTGCCTTGGGGCTTCCTTACGTGGAGATTGGCGCGGGGCCGAGCCAGCTTGAGAAGTGGATTCCCGGCATCGTCAAGACGGATGTTGTGGCTCATCCCAATGTCCACCAAGTGGTGGATGCGGAACAATTGCCTTTTGCCGAGGGGGCTCTTGCCGGGCTCTTTCTGACGAATGTTCTCCATCATCTTCCCCACCCGGCGAAATTTCTCGCCGAAGCAGACCGGGTCCTTGCTCCGGGCGGGAGGCTTCTCATGATTGAGCCCAGTAGCAGTTGGTGGCAAAGGCTAGCCACCAACATGGGAAGTCCCTACGAATACAATGATGAGAATATTACGGAGTGGAAGAACGAGGTCACGGGTCGCCTTACCCATGCGAATAATTCTCTGCCAAAAGTGATCTTTATTCGCGATCGGGCGCGCTTTGAAAAAGAATTTCCTCGTTTGAAAATCGAGAGAGTCACTCCCGATACGGTTTTGGATTTCTACCTGAGTGGCGGTTTCAACTACCGCCCTTTCATTCCCCGATTCTTTTTCCCGTTGGTACCCTGGCTCGAATGGGCTGCCACGCCCTTACGCCGCTGGATGGGCGTGGAAATTACGATCGAGATCCGGAAGGCGTGAAGGGCACCCCCACAGAAGCCTGACTTGTCTTCCGTCATATTTCCGGCATAATTGACTGTATGGCCGACATGTATCGTAAACGCCTGTTTTCTCCCCCCAAGTCCTCTTTCTTTCTATTCGGACCGCGAGGCACGGGAAAAACTCAATGGCTTTCCCACCAATTTGAATCTGCCCATGTCCGATTTGATTTTCTCGATGAGGACCTTCTGCTTCGCTTTTTATCGGAGCCGGCGTCCTTTTCACGCGCGCTCGATCAAGTACCTCCCTCCAAGTGGGTGGTGTTGGACGAAATTCAAAAGGCGCCACAGCTTTTGAGCTACGTGCATAAAGCCATTGAGGAGAGGAAACTGAAATTCGTCTTGTGTGGCTCGAGCGCGAGGCAACTAAAGAGAAAGGGTGTGAATCTTCTAGGTGGCCGGGCCAGTGAGCGTTACTTTCATCCTTTCTTGCCACAAGAACTTAAGGAGAGCTTTGACCTAACCAAGAATCTTGAAGTAGGAAGCCTCCCCTTGGTCTGGAACGCGGAGGATCCGGTTGAGCGCCTAAAGGCTTACGTACAAGTCTATATAAGACAAGAAATTCAAGCCGAGGCTGCCGTAAGAAGACTGCCCAGTTTCATTCGTTTTCTCCCGGTGGTCGCCCTCTTTCACGGACAAACCCTCAGCGCCTCAAGTCTTGCCCGAGACTCCGGTGTCGCGCGTACTACGATTCATGGCTACTTGGATGTGCTCATGCAAACTTTGATGATTTTTCAGCTGGAGGCATTTACGGCACGGCTTCGAGTGAAGGAGGTGAAGCATCCTAAACTCTATTGGTTCGATAGCGGAGTAGTACGCGCCCTAAAGAAAAACTTTGGCCTTGTTCACCCCGAAGAGAGGGGGGCTCTCTTTGAAGGGTGGGTGGCGCAAACGTTGC